>JAHKLF010000214.1 GCA_029856615.1 Candidatus Njordarchaeota archaeon | reverse complement strand
TAGTAATATTTGGCGGAGTTAGATATGTATTACTGAATAATTTAATTACAAATTTGAGTGATTATGGCGCAGTATTATTAGCAGTACTATATGCATTAATAGCGAATTCATCATTAGATCTAGTATTATTAGGTTATGGAGGCTTCTTAGCCCCCGTCACTATGGTTTCTTTGGTGATTGGTCTAGCAATAGCTTTGAAAAGTGGTGGGCTTGGTAATAGTCATAGTGCAAGAGTTGTGTTAGGTTTTTCTTCTCTAGTGATGATATTTGGATTACTAGTGACGTCGATCGCTTTTCTACCGATTACAATGAACTTCATAGTGTTTATTATCATGCTAATAACGATGATGGATGAAACGACAATGGGGTTTCTTACAATAATGCTCTACCAATTTGGTTTTTTGGCTAGTATAATTGGATTTTTTGGCTTGTTAGCATTAGTTTTTTACGCGTTTGCGAATTATTATCCAGCGGGGGTTCCTACTCCAGCGAGGGGGGTACCATTAGAGAGGACAATTGAGGAGGTGACGGTAACAGAGCGTGCTGAAGAAGAGCGAGAGGAGGGAGAGGAATTATTAGAAGAGCTAGAAGAGCTTGAATTCGAGGAGTTTGAATTATAGCGATGATTAAAGTTTTTTATTTTTTTAAATGGGTTTTAGTTTGTATGATACATTTACTTGGGAGAGTTAGCTGATGAGTTTTCCGATGGTTATATCATTACTAGAAATAACGTCTCCAAGCAATCTTTCTCGTGTTTATACGATAAATGGTTTGAAGGAATTCAAGAATGTTTTGTTGCGAATTAAACAAGTGTTTAATATCGAGAAAACGAAGGAATTTGTAAGGGCTTTTGAGGAGCTTTGCATGGATTTTGATAAGGAGCTTTCGCGTAACAATATATATTCCCAACCATGGGTTATTTCTCATGACAAATTTCATGAGGGGGTAGTATTCCTTATTGACTTAAGTAAAATTCCTGAGGATGTCTATGTTGCTTCGCTTTCGAAGCGTACGTGGATAAATCCGAAAGATAGAAGTGAGGGGCAAATATCATTTGAGGTTCAATTTTATTCAAATAAGGGGTTGATAGAGGAGTTTCAACGTGTATTAGTTATAAAAGGGGGTTCGATTTATGATTCTCCATTGAGAGTATAATCGCATTATCGCATTGAGATAAGAGCTATTCTTCTGGCTGGAATGTTTCCTTTAAAAATTCATATGTTTTATCCCAAACGGCTTCTAAGGTCGTATCCACAATGATTTCATCTAGATGCTTGAAGCGTGATCTTCTAATAGGCTCTGGCTCTTTATCGATAGCTACAAATACGGCTTTAATTCCTGGGAAAAGTTTCTTGAGTATCGATGCTGACTCATTAGCGTCGTCAATGGCTGATCGTTTACCTATTACATCAGTAAAAAATATGACATAAGGTTTATCTCGGGGGCTGGATCTTTCGTAGATAACAACGCCAATTCGCTCTACAACTTTTTTTAAGTCTTGTCTCTTAACACTAGTGATATCCAATAGGCCGCTTTCAATCCAGGATTTTATCAGTTTTCCTCTATCTACTTTGAATCTAGCTGCTAGATTAAGATCCTGTTGCAAGAATTCTTCTTTAAATCCATACATTATTTCTTTTTCGAGATCTTTTCTGATAGATTCACGCACCTTCTTTTTCTTCGTCAAGATGATATCTCCTCACATAGTTATTTTAAATGAATTTAGTGTTTCTCCTTGGTATAAAACAGTAATGGTAAATTCACCATGAGGCAAATCTGATATTCTTATTTTAAAATTAATTGATGCGATGCATTGTATGCAGAAGCCCGGTAATCGTTGAGTGTGTAAACGTATAGCTATCTCATTTTCAAAGGTCTTATGCATCATTTCAAGCCGATAACAAGGATTCGGCAGAATTATTTGTCCTTGTAATAGTATAGTGTTATTAATTTTCCTCATTGATACAAAGCTTTTAGTAATAGATGTACATCGCGGTTTTTCCTGCTCTAGTACAATTCTCAAAGTAATGTCACCTTTTTTCTCTTATGGACTCAATAACATCGGGGATTTTTTCAATAACATCAGTTGCTAAGAGCTCATAACCCTTTTCCTCTAATGCTAGATCACCCGCTTTTCCTGAAATGAAAGCTCCAGCACAGGCAGCTTGGAATGGCTCAGCTCCCTGCGCCATCAAAGCAGCCACGATGCCAGATAGTACATCCCCGGTTCCCCCCACGGTCATCCCTGGGTTTCCAGTCATATTATATTTAACTTCTTTTCCATCAGATATAACGTCCACGTGTCCCTTTAAGAGAATTGTTATTTCGTATTTTTTCGCAATGTTTCTTACAAGTTCTCCTCTTTCGAGTAAGTTTTCACTCAGTTTTTCCTTAAATAGTATGGCGAATTCCCCAGCATGCGGTGTTATTACCACTTTTCCAGATGGAATACCGTATTTTGCTATTGCCTTTAAGCCGTCAGCATCTATTAAGAGAGGAATATGTTTCTCTGCAATAATACGTGCTAGCTCAGCCGCTACTTGTAGTGTTTCCTCATTTAAGCCTATACCAGGACCCAATACAATTGAGTCAAATCTTTCAATTTGACCCTTTAATACATCTAAGCTCTTTTTATTCAGATTGTTGCCCGGCAAAGTGATTACGATTAGATTGGGCGAGAAAGATCTTATAATACTAGCGACAGATTCTGGAGCTGCTACCACAACTAAATCAGCACCGGTTCTAAGCGCAGCTAATGCAGCTAATGCGGGAGCCCCGGAGAAGTTTTCTCCTCCTCCTATCACTAGTATTCTACCAAAATCTCCCTTATGCGACCATGGATATCTTTTCTTAAGTGAGATAAATACATCACCGGGACCAACGATGAGTTCTGCTTCAGGAGGTATCCCTATGTTAGCTACGATTATTTCACCGCATATTTCTGGTAGGAAACCTTTCTTGAAACCATGGAAGGTTATAGTATAGTCTGCCTTTATACACTCCCCGTATACTTTCCCGTCATATGTATCTAAACCACTGGGCACATCTACTGATATCACAATATACCCATTCTTTTTCTTGACACTATTAATTAATTTAATAGCTTCTGCGGAAAGTCCTCGTGCCGCACCTCTTATGCCTACCCCCAGTATGGCGTCAATCACGATATCGGCTTGGCTTAAAGCATTTTCTAATTTATGCAAATCAAGTAAATCCTTTGTCTCAGTAATTTTTACACTGAATGACATCTTCTGAAGAACATCCCAGTTTTTTCTAGCAATTTCGGTTCTTATTAACTCATGGCGTCCAAGTAATATCACGTGAACGTTATATCCAGAGGAAGCGAGATGGCGAGCTGCAACAAAGCCGTCTCCTCCATTGTTTCCTAATCCGCAGACAACTACTACATTCTTCCTATTGGGAAACTTATTCGCAACGAAGGTAGCAACATTTTTTCCTGCATTCTCCATGAGTAATAAGGTATCAACACCTAAATATTGTGCATTCATGTCTAATCT
>JAHKLF010000213.1 GCA_029856615.1 Candidatus Njordarchaeota archaeon | reverse complement strand
TCTTAGGAACCAAATATTTCTACGAGGTATTAGGTAATATTATTCTACAACTAGGCGGTAGTATTGATGATCTTAACGTTAATGCAGAAATCCACGATACTGGTCAGTATATGAAGATTTCCCTAATCATTATTAATTTCACAGCAACAATCAATGGTGAAAAAGTATCTAAGACACTGAGAATTATTCCATGGGCGTTAAGATTTAGCAGACTACGAGATAAGGTAAAAGAACTCTCGCCAATATTGTCATCCCAAGCAAGATACTTCTTTAACAGAATTCTTTCTAAGACAGAAAGCTTAATAGGCATACGAGTTGATACATTAGGTCAGTTTAGGGAATCCTTAGACACACACTTAAAGACAGTAAGTGACCAAGAACATGTCCATGAAAGTACACTCAAGAACATTCTTAGGAGCATAGCTCTGTTAGATGACAGCGGACTTTTTGATGTTACAGAATTTCTTGGTAATGAGAAGCAACTCATAATAGATGAGCCAGAGAGTTACGGAAAGTTCTTAAGTGAGCATAAAGGAAGACTGATAGTTATAGATCTGCATTATTTGGAGAGAGAGGAATACATCATTGTATATCGAATCATTAGAGAAGTCTTTAAGTGGAAGAAGGAAAGCTACGAAAAAGGAAAATTAACACAACCAGTCATCATGATAATTGATGAAGCTCACAGATATTTCCCAGCATCGGGATTTGGCGAAAGAGAAGCCGTTCTGATGATTGAGAGACAATTAACTTATATAGCTAGATTAGGCAGAATGCGGGGTTTGTCTTTGATTTTCGCCACACATTCACCAGATGATGTGAATTCCGCAATTTTACAATTAACTAATACTAAGATTGCCTTTAGATGCGAGCAAAAGCTTTTGGATAAGATAAGCATTCCTAGGGATTACCAGCGAGTCATTTTAAATGCCCCAGATAGAGTGGGTCTAATCAGATCACATGTTTATAGAAATCATTATGTATTATTCAAAACAACTCCTCCGCTAGCTGGACATTATGATATTTCAGCAATTTCGCTCAGCGATTAGTTAATACCATTTTAAAACTACATGTCAATTTTTCCGTACCTTAGGGAATTATCATTGTTCGGATCATATGCTTAGTAAAGCCAAGTTATAGAGAAATCGACAAGTAGTTTTAAAGCATTAATTTGAAGATAGAATAATTACTCAAAATCGTTTAGGATTTTTATAACATATTCTCTTAGAAATTTAAATTTTATCACCTTCAGTAATTCGCTCCTTGACAAGCTACTTATTCTATCAACATATTTGACTAAATTCTTGGCATTATGAAGTGCTCTTAAATAAAATCCCTTAAGATCATTCTTTTTCATGGCGTATAATTCGTCTTCTTTGATATCTGTTACTTCGAGTATTTCATCGTCAGTTAATTTGGTATTTCTATCATTAGATGCATTAGCTTTTAAACTAACAGCCCTTTCGCCTATTCTAATTAATCCAAATCTAGCATCATGAATCCAAGAAGCCGTGTCAAAGGATTCTACATTTAGGAGCGCTAATATTGGAATGATGCTATATCCTCCTACGCCAAGTACGTGAATACATTCGAATTTTTTTCTGATTAATTTATAGGTCTCAAGAAATCTCACTATATTTCTAGGATTAAATGGATGATTTACGAGATTAGATGCTCCACCTATTCCTATAATTATTTCGTCATGATCCATGAAATCTCTTATTATTTTCATTAGTTTCTTGAATTGATCTTCATTCCAATTAGTATGTACAACAGGTACTACCCTCTCTGGGTGATCTGCCTTTAGATATTCTTTGTACCAAGTAAGAGTAATATGCGGATTATGAGGATTATCAGGCATAATCGCGTAATCCGGTTCTAAATTCATTTGCTTAGTTGCTATTTCCTTAGGATCTAATTTGATTCCACGGAGAAGAACTTGATAACCACCACTGTCAACCCATAATTCCCTTATTTCCCCTCTCCAGTCAGTATATTTAGGTATGTCCAATATGTTTATCATTATAGGAGCTCTTAGATATCTCCAGATCTTCGGGTTACCTCTCCTGAATGAATAAGTTAAAATCACACGCAAAGCAAACACCAAAACTTATTCTCATAGAAGAGGAATAAAAATGTAGGTAATACCTAGGCAGATCCTGTGGTAGTACGGTCTGATGGAAAAGAAAATGTTACATCCAAACTAGTTATCATCAGATTAAAGCATGCGCTTTATCAAAAACTTATTTATAGCATACTTTTCTAAAATATTCTTAGTTATTTAGAAATAGGTGCAAACTTTGAGAGAATATATCGATTTTCTCGTACAAAAATTAAAAGAACATAAATCGTCCCCCCTAGAAGCTTTGGCTGCATTCATAATAGCATGGGCATGCACTGATTCCACAAAATCATTCTCACTCACAATCCGAAGAATGATAGGTCTTCCTTATGTCGGAAAAATTGAAGAGGCATTCCCCACAGTTTTTGCTAGAATGAGTTCTGACTCCGCATTCAAAACGAAAGCTATTGAAGCATTAGTCCTAGCTTTAGAGAGAGAATGGACTAGAAAAGATCTGCTGGAGGCAGTGTGGAAAAATGCATCAAAAGAAATGCACGATGCGATCAGGGCACTATATGAAAAGCATCGTTCGTACACAATAAAGATGTTCCTATCTGAGGTAGAAAGAGTAATGCTTTCACAAGAAGAAAAAACATTTGAAACATTACCTCCGCCCATGGGGCTCTCCGAGGAAATTACTCTTCCCGCACCTCCTCACGAGAAAGCTCCTCCTAAGAAAAAAATTCGAGAGCACGAAGAATTAGGAGAAATTGCAGAATTATTCGAATCGATAAAAACCTCATTAGATACTATCTCCAAGACACTCATCTCGCTCAAGGATGAATTAGCAGGAATTAATAAGACTCTTAAAAGCTTAATTGTGATATTCGGAGGAAAAATTGATAATTTACAAAGAATATTATTAACCGCCGCTCAAATCTCACAACCTATTGAGACGCAACGTAGTGAAATAAAACCCGTTGAAGAAACCCAAGTAGCTATGAAGATTGAGGAGAAAATGATCGAAAAACCCGAAAGCCAAATATCCGAATCTATTTTGAGTAAAGAGATAATTGATACAATCGTAGCTGAGGAAACACCAAGACCAGAACACGTGATGCGACATACTTTTGTATGCCTTGGCAATCTTCACAAATTGCAGGAAATGTTACGAAGGAATGCTATTCCCGATAAATTATTCGGATGGAGCATAAAGATTATAAAAGCGAATAACGTGCATGAAACCATCTTACAAGGTTTGCACAAGGATATATCTGATGAGGAATTTAAGGATATTCTAAATAATGGCGAAGGAATAATTATCACCACACCGATAAAGAGTCCAGATACGCTACAAAGAGCGCTGAAAAAATTGACAGCAGCCATGAAAAACCTAAAATTCCTAATAATTGATGGCGAGGAAGTACCCTTTAATGTCGAGGACTTCAAAAAGTTG
>JAHKLF010000212.1 GCA_029856615.1 Candidatus Njordarchaeota archaeon | reverse complement strand
TATCTGCTTTAGTATTTCTGGATCATAAGTGAATCTTAATCTAGATTCCGTCATCCATTCTCTTATTGATTCCGTAAAAGTGCTCCTCAATCTAGAATCATCAAGTGCTGGTAAAATATTCGCGTTAACTAGAGCTTGCTCAGTGACGTATTCATTAACTATCTCGTATAGAACCTTGCTGCGAATATCTTTGTTTTCAAGTATTTTTATAAGTGGTGGTAATGTATTGATGTGGGTTATTTCATGAACTAGGCCTATAATAGATTGCGGAGAATTTATTCTTACGCCCTCAAAGATTATCATTCCTTCTTCTGGGTAAGCATCTCCATGGCCTCCGATAATGGGTTCTACTATGTATACCTTTATTTCATCTATTCTCCATGGATGCCTGCTGATTTTTGCTATTTCACTCAGAATGATATCACCGTATCTCTCCCAAACACTTGTTAAGTATTTTACATCTTCCTTTAAAACTGGGAGGATTTTTCTCCAACGAGCTTCGTATGTACGAATTATCCTATCTAATAGAGGTGCTATTTCATTCTCAAAGTAAAGAGTTAGGGCTTTTCTGACATCTTGCGTTATTGCGATAAATGGTTTGAGGTGCCAGAGAAAAGAGGATATTGACAATTCTTCACGGCGTTTCTTGAGTAATCGTGAGTCAAAAATTTCTGCAGAGCTTTTCACTTTTACTTCCACAGGGTGCATTTCCATTAGCATTTCTATAGCATAAATTGCTGCAACATTAAGGGAGAGTTCGAAGGATATTCGCGGAATCATAGCTTATCAAACCTCTATGTATTGGAAATAAGTATCTTTTTTAGGGAATTCTTAACATTCAAGGCGTTTTCTATATCCTGTGAAATAAGCAAATAAGAGTGGGCTTCTTAAGAATATCCTGAAAATTACGACATACAATAAATCTTGTGTTTTCAGTTAAATTGAAAATCGTAGCGCAAGCTGGGATAAGAAGTCGATTAGAGTACCGAAGGATAAAGATTGAGAACATATGAGTTAATAACAAAAGTTGAAAGGATCTATTTATCTCAAAGCAAAAATAATAAATTTTAGAAGAATGACGCGCTAATTGTAGTCCTATATTATTCCCTAACTCTCGCCTTCTTTGGGAGCCGCCGGTAGGATTTCTCTCTTCTTGATTAGTACTATTTCAATCGTGGAAACTCTGTCTGTTCTCTCCGGATTCTGAGGATTCTGAATTTCATCAGTACCAATGTTTACGCTCTCTACATCTACGATTCCTGGTAGATACCTAGTTCTTAGAACTTCCGCTACATCTACTGCTCGGCTAATAGCTCTACCTCGAGCAACTATTCTAATTTTATCAGCGCCCTGAGACATGAATTGAGTCATTGCGGCGATAACATAATTCATAAGAGGCTTTCTTCCGACATAAATTGTGGGCAGTTCGGTTGTTGCTTCACTCATTTGCTTCACCGAGGTGCATTATTTGTTTTTTGTTTTTAGCTGGTTTGCTTTGTGTACGGTGGGTTTATCTTAAGAGGAATAAGCAAAAGGTAATTTAAATTTTTCAGAAATGTTAAATACTCGCATTGGTTTTAAATATGGTCTCACAAGCAGATTGGCTTCAAAATGTTATCTAGCTGTGTTATCCTAAGTGATTTTGAAGCATGAAGAGTATGAATAAGTTAGTAGAGTCATTAAGTAAAAGTAACAGGATATTTCTTATGTTAATAGTAATCGTTGTGTACGTGATTAATGATGACGGGTCCTGCAGTGGGTAAAATACCAGTAAGAGTTCACTTAGATTTGAATGGTGAAAAGCTGAGTGTCGAAGCTTATATCCATCTTAAGGGATTCGCTAGAGCTCTGGTTACGCATCTTGATATCGAAGGAATTAACGTAGGTAATGGAAAAGATGGCGTATACATTCTTCTTGTAGGTATTGAGAATGGTTTTCTGATCATTTGTAGGAGGCCTATAAGGATAAATAATCGTAGGGTAAAAAAGTTTGGTGTGATCGGAATTAACTTACTTAAAAAGGGAGAACGAAGTAGCGGATGGCTAGGATTCAAAGAAGGAGGATTTTACATAGGTTTTAAGAGGGAGATCATTAATCGTTTAGAGGAAATAGCACAGTATCTCGCGCCAGATCTATTCAGAAAGCGGGGCCTAATGGGCTTCGTAATGAAAGAGGACTAAATGAATCTAAGAATACTTATTATCTCCATTCATCACATTATTGTATCTGGGAAGAGTATTGCAATTAACATGGTGTGGGTTTGTGATCTTTAGGTCGGTACCTAGTCGCATGCCGAGGGCGCGATGCAAAGTTTGTGGAGAATTAAAGCCTATATCGGAGATATTAGGGGTATGTAAGGACTGTATTTTGACGCGGTTCGAAGAAGCTATTGCGTATATCGCCGAAGCGCATAAAAAAGTTAGAGCTAGATTTGGCTTGCCAGCGGTTCCTCCTAAGTCTGAGGATGGCATTCAATGTAATGTATGTTCTCATAAATGTAAAATAGGTATTGGGGAACGTGGATACTGCGGTTTAAGATGGAATGAGAATGGTAAATTAATATCAATTTCTACACCAAATCGTGCTCCTCTATATGCCTATCTAGATCCTCATATTACAAATTGTTGTGCTGCGTGGTTTTGTCCCGCAACAACTGGAGCTGGTTATCCAAGATACGCGGTAAAGAGGGGAGCTGAGTATGGATACTATAATTTAGCCGTTTTTTTCTATGGATGCAATTTTTCATGTTTATTTTGCCAGAATTGGGAGCATAAAAGGGTTATGGAGGGAGACTTAGTTAAAGCTGAAGAGCTTGCTGAGAGAGTATTGAGAGATGATAAAATTACTTGTATATGCTATTTTGGAGGGAGCCCCGAGCCTCATCTTCCTTTTACGATAAGGGTAAACGATATCGTATTAAAGAATATTGAAAATAATCGAGTCATCAGAATTTGTTATGAGTGGAATGGTGCGGGCAATCCAATTTTGGTCAGAAAAGTTGGAGAGCAAGCATTAGTGAGCGGAGGTATAATAAAATTTGACTTAAAAGCACCTTACCCAGAACTTAATTTTGCATTAACTGGTGTTAGAAACGAAATAGTATTTGAGAATTTTAAAATGTTATACGAGGAATTCTGGCATGAGAGACCAGAAATTCCGATAATTACAGCAACAACGCTTCTTGTTCCCGGATATATAGGACCAGACGAGGTAGAAGAAATAGCTAAGTTTATAGCAAGTATTGATCCAGAGATACCTTATTCTTTGCTAGTTTTTCATCCTGACTTTATGATGCTTGATTTACCCATAACTCCGAGGAAAATCGCTTATGAATCTCTTGATAGAGCTAAGAAATACTTAAAAAATGTGCATCTAGGAAATATTTTTCTCTTATCCAGCGCGCCTAATGAACTATAATATGGTCAGCTCCCCAAACGTTCTTCATTAAAGGTTCGGATGTAGCCAAAGTCATCATCCCAAAACTAATTTAAGAAAAACGTTTAGTTTAAAAAATGCGGTTAGTTTTAATAACTCAAGGCTATGTTCTTGTA
>JAHKLF010000211.1 GCA_029856615.1 Candidatus Njordarchaeota archaeon | reverse complement strand
CAGATTCGTAATCGCGCGTAAATCATTCTCATCGAGTTTTACTGGTTCAGCATCTAACAGTAATGTATCAAATAACCATCTCTCAATTGGGTCATTCGAGGCATACCTAATCGGTTCCTCCATAGTGACATGATAATGACGCACATTTTTCATTCCCTTAAGGTTTTTGAGAAATCTTATAGAAAAACCTCTACCCGCTCCTTCATATCCGTGAATCGTGCTAGAATATATCACTTTGGGTGCAGATTTTAGAATCTTAAATAAGATAGGTACTGGGATTCCAGCCGCTTCGTCAACAGCGATGATTTCTGCCTTTTCTTTTATTGCAATTTTAGGTGCTTCTGCTGGCTGAATATATGTAATTATGTATCCTCTTCCTCTTATCTCAGGCGGATTCTTATGTACTGTTGGATCTTCTCCCAGCACTTTTAGTGCTTTCTCTGCAAATTCAAATAATGTGTATACATTATATGGTCTGGGGGCCGTCACTAATATAATGTAACGTCCAAATGCTCCCTTTCCTGCATTCATTTTTGCTAATGCTCCTAGAAACAATCCTACAGCTGCACTTTTCCCTCTCCCTCTATCAGCTGTTATTATTACAGAAAAACTTTCATCTCGCATTTTTCTTTTCGCATCTAAGAGTTTTTCTAGCGTTGAGAGAACTCTTATCTGATCTTGAGTTACAGCTAATCCGTAGATTCTTTTGCTAATTTTCGTATCTTGTGGGATCTTTACTTTCTTCTTAACATATTTCTCTTTTATCTCTGGTTCTTTGGACTCTTTTAATATAACGTTATTGTCGAAATCAAAAATGTATATTCCATTATGCTCCATCAGTTTCTTTATAAATCGTTTAATAAAGAGCCCTCTCACATCATCTAGTGTCCACGGTATCGTAGTGATATACCTATGAAAAGCTGTTCTTAATTCTGCCCATTTCTCAATTGGATACGCTAAGAATATTATTATGCCGCCCCCACGCGTCGTTTCAATGAGTCTACCTATATCATTCGGCGGCATATCTCTTGTGAAATCTATTATTACTACATCATATGTACGACCCATAACTACGGTGCTTGCAGCAAACGGTATCTTGCTAAATTCAACGCGACTTTCCTTTAGAGCGTCCTCTATTATTGAACAGTGAATCTCCTCAGGAGGCTTCTTTGGCTCATAGCCTACGTATAAAATCTTTAATTGTTTTAACTCAAGAATATGAATCATTTTGTTAATAATCTCAGCTGCTTTTTTCGCTATTAAGAAATCATCACTACCGGTTAAGACAAAAAGTCTTCTGTGATTAAGTTTATTAGCATTCCTTATTGCTCTTGTTATCGTCCTTGAAAACTGCGTTTTCGATAACTTAGTAGCTTTGTCTCTCATCATTTCTAATTCTTCAAGAATCCGTGTCCACACAGGTCTGCTCGCTAGCAATTCTCCCCCTGGTTTCTTTGCCATGTTAAAGCCCTCCTATATTAAAAATCTCTCTGAGCACCGTATTGATGCTTAAGCGCAAATGAGCTATGCTTAAATATGAAAACGCTTTCAATGATGATTACAAATATGGAGGTGCATGATGTTGGAATGTCATTAATGCTATATAATACTTTAACAAAAAAGAAAGAATCTTTTAAACCTCTCCGAAATAAACTAGTTAGAATCTACTTCTGTGGACCAACAGTTCAAGATGTTCCTCATATAGGGCACGCAAGGGCTTATGTAGCATTCGATGTTTTGATTAGATACTTACGATACTTAGGTTACAGGATAATGTATGTTAGAAATGTTACGGATATCGACGATAAGATCATTAGAAAGGCTAATGAATTAAAGATAACCCCCTTCGAAGTGGCTGAAATGTATTGGAGAGAATTCTACGAGATATCAAAAGCTCTCAACTTAATACCCCCAAATATAGAGCCTAGAGCTACGGGTCATATTCCAGAAATCATAGAATTAATCAAAAAATTAATTGAGAAAGGTTACGCTTACGTAACCAATAAGGGAGATGTATACTTCGACGTATTAAAATTTAAAGAGTATGGTAAATTGTCCGGCCAGAAAATAGAAGAATTGCAAGCAGGAGCAAGAATAGAACCAGGTGAGGATAAAAGGAATCCCCTGGACTTCGCACTCTGGAAAGCAGCTAAACCCGGAGAACCTAGCTGGCCATCCCCCTGGGGTCCGGGACGACCAGGGTGGCATATTGAATGTTCCGCTATGTCATTGAAGTATTTAGGGGAAACTATAGATATCCACGCTGGGGGAGCTGATCTTATATTTCCTCATCATGAAAATGAAATAGCCCAATCAGAAGCCGCAACAGGTAAACCATTCGCCCGATTTTGGGTCCATATCGGATTATTGAATATAAAGGAGGAAAAAATGTCTAAGTCTCTAGGTAATATAATCCCCGTCAGGGAAGTCTTACGGAGATACGATGCTGAGACAATACGGTATTGGATTGCAAAGACGCATTACAGAAAGCCTCTAAACTTCGAGTGGAAGCAGTTAGATGAAGCAGAGGTCATATTGGACAAAATGTACTCGATAATCTTTAAGGCTGAAAATGAGGCTAAGAAGCGAAGTAAAGGAGAATTAGGAATAATAGAAAAAGAGGTTGCTCGATACGAAAAAGACTTTTTAAATGCTATGAATGATGATCTAAATACTCCTAAAGCTCTCAGTATCCTGAGAAATCTTGTTGAGTACTTGGATAAAAATTTGGTTCATCTAAATAAGACTCAAATTGAGTTCATAATTGGAAAAATAAGGGAATTAGGATGGATCTTTGGGATATTGCAACAAGATTTGGAGGAAAGAATAGATGAGAAAAAACTCAGAGGAAAAGATATATCAAAATTTGCGCCTCCGGGATTCGGACTCGGCGAAAAACTAGCCGAAGAGCTTCTGGACATATTAATTGACGTGAGAAGCGAATTGCGGCGGAGAAAAATATTTGATTTGGCAGATAGCATTCGCGAAAAATTAAGGGTAATTGGTATAGTGTTGGAGGATACGAAAGAAGGCACTATCTGGAAAATTAGCTGATTCGATCGTCTAATCAGACGAGAGGTGGCTCCTCATTTTTTCGGCGTACTATGAGTTCATCATCATAGATCCATCATTGGTTTAAAACTTATATACTCTTTTTCTATTTGTAAACCTTTGATTAACTTAAAAATGTAAAAACATATTTATGCTCGGATGGTCGGTTACATGAGCAAAAGAAAGGGTTTATCTCCTCTGCCATTTGATTTTGAAACGCAGCTAACCTTAATGAGCCAAAAGGTAAAACTGTTTCTAGAAACGAGAAAAAAGCGCCACATTGTTACTGTGATCGCCGGATTAGATAGCAAGAGCTTAGATGTTAAAAAAATAGCCAAAGATCTTAAACGCTATTGCGCTACGGGCGGGACTTTTAAGGTCGACAAAAAGTTTGGCCCCGTAATCCTCTTACAAGGAGATCATATAGATAAAGTCAAAAAATATCTCACTGAGAAATTAGGAATTCCTCCAGAAAATATTGAAGTATTATAACGCAGACGACTCT
>JAHKLF010000210.1 GCA_029856615.1 Candidatus Njordarchaeota archaeon | reverse complement strand
GCAAATATTCCTGGTAAAGTAACGTACGTTAATTGAAGTCTAAACGCTGAAGGCCATGAAGCATAGTCCCTTATAATTATCTCGAGATAATTATAAAACGATATCTGAGTAATTGTCGTGTATTCTAAAGCTATGTTTATTATTTTATTCTCTATTCTTTTTAGATTATTAAGCATATTTTGGGGATTCCATGGATCCGCAATGTAGGCTCTATTAAATTTCATGAGATATGTTGGAAATGCAGAAAAGGCATCTCCAATACTCACGTCCTCTATTAATGCCTCTGGCGTAAAAATGCATACTCCAGAATACTCATTTGTAAAATTCCCCGTTAAAATGGGTACTTGACTCTTAATTAAATAATCCTTAAAAACGACATCATACAGAAGGCCACCTAATTTCATTATACCTGAAACTTTAAGAGAAATTGAGAAATTACCATATGGAGCTCTGATCAGTATCTCATCTCCGACAGAAACATTTAATGCAAGAGCCACATCATAGCTTATTGCAATTTCATAGATACTCTTAGGCAACGATCCAGAAATAAGAGTTATATTTCCCATCCAATGCGTTTCGTTGACGCCAAGTAAAACTAATGCTTTCCCAGTTCTCTTTGGAAATATTTGGGAAAATTTGCTCTCAACCATTATCTCTATCTCCTTCCGTAATAATATCACGTCGCTCCATGATACTTCGCTGAGAGAATTAATCTTATTATAGATATCCCTATATGCGAGAAAATTTGTTACCCTTATAATCATCTTTGCATCTAATATTGTTCTATCAAAGCTATCTTGAAGTTGTGCGTAAGCTACATATTCGCTTGTTAACAGAATACTCAGTACAATTGTAGTTGATAAACATACACCCAGAAGTAGTGGAACAAAGAACCCTCTCTTGAAAATTATTTTAAGCATTCATCTCCCCTCTTTTTGAGTAAATTACATATATAGCTGGCGATAAATATTTTATCTACATTCAATTCATTGTCTGGAATACAATCTCCCACGCTTATAGGTTCTGCATCGAGATTATAGAAAAACCATTATGACAGCGGTGTTCATAAATACTTAAATTGAATAAAATAGTATGATGCTCTGAACTAAAAAAATGAGAGTAATTAAAAAGTAAACATATAGCCAGTCAAAATCCGGAAGAAATATCAGTCATTACAAGCATAATCAATTGAAAATACTAAATCATTTGCTTGCGATTCTTAAATCGTAAATAAACCTAAATATTGAGTTACTTAATATCCAACAGGTCTTCTGGGATTTCCCTAATGGATCAGAATCTCTAGTAATGTGCCTCATTTTCTCCGAATTCATGCTAATGAGTAAGAAGAAAACTTAATTTGAAAAACACTTTGGTAACATAATCTATTTCAAATGATGCTCATTCCTATAATGGTGAATACAATGACCTATTATGCTGTACCCAAAAAAATGGCAGAAATATTAATGTCAAGAGGAAAACTAATTTGGCAACCATTTTTACGAATAGTATACAAAGCAGGAAAGAAGAAAAATGATGTACTAATGGATGCATTATTACCTGTAATATGTAACGACCCAATAGTTGCAGTATTGTTATCAAGAAAAACGAGTTTGATAAAGTTGTCTGAGAAAAAACCTTTTCCGCACGGAGAAACATTACGACATAGAATTAATGGTGAAGAATTATTAGAGATGGTTAAGAGTGCTTATGTTAAAACCCAAGAACTCATTAATAAATCATACGCAACATTTCACGATGAAATGCAACTAGACATTGACTGGCAGAGATATAGAGCAATTTTTGTACCAACTAAAAGATTAATACAAAGAAAGAAGCCCATCTTTAAGTATCTAATGGGAAAATCTGAAACAGCTCCCTATGTAATCTGTCTGTTTCTTAAGAACTTAATAAAGGATGGATTTAAAATGACGAATGAAACGCGTGTTAAAATACTTGAATGCGAGGATGTTTTTTATCCTTTAGTAATAACCGATGGCCTCATATTCTATGAACCCGCATGGAAATTAAGTGAAAGCCTAACTTATAACTGGGTAATACGAAGTTTCGATAAAGCTAAATACTTTTACATGTCAGTACTTGAGAGGAAATAGCAATGCAGGAACGAAGAGCGGAGGAATACATAAAACTACTAAGCGAGATATCATTCAGATTTAAATTAGTAGCAGGTTTCTATCTTTTATACCTAATATCACCAATTTTCGCTCTAATTATGTTAGAAGAAGCACTAAATAGCTTCTCTCAAGCAGTAATAAATGGGGAATTACAAGTTGCTTCAAGTTTAGTCCCCGTAGTATTAGAGAATTATGCTATGTATACTCTCGTATATGCGTTCTCATCCTTACTCTTATCTGTAAGCTTGCTATTAGTGAGTAAAAAAACTAGACAGCTAGGTCACATACTAAATTCAAAGGGACTAGAATGGATTTACTACTTCTTCATAATGCTATTCCTTTTAGCAACACTCATAGCTATTTATTTAATTACCACACTACCTCAAATATTGAAAATCCTCGAAGACCATCTTACAAGAGCACTACAAACAAAAAATCTAGAAGAAATAAGATTAGAGATACCTTATCTCAGTGAACTGTCCAGTATACAAGAATCGTTTTTAGTATTCATAGTAATAGCTTATGGAGCGATTGTTCGGAGCTTAATCGAAGAATATGAGTTATTAGAGTACATGAAAAACGGAGCTAATTTACTACTAATAGGCGGGTTAATAGAAATAATCGAAAGACTACTCGGAGGAATAGGGATTGGACCAATTATAATACTAGTGGGATTTCTCCTATTAACGAGAAAAAGAAAAATAAAGTGAAAATATTATAAAAAAGTTTATTCCTCATCCTCCTTGAGGTAGAGAGTGATTGGTAGAGCTATTAGCGGCGGTGGTAGGAATGCCATTACAACCTTAGGTGCAAATATACCAGAGAGCTCTATGAGCTCCCTCGCTTTATCTAGGTCATATGTATAGTGAATTATGTTGTAGTCAGTCCAGCCAGGCATACCCTTCGGAATGACACCATATAGTGAAACTAGAATATCATTGTAAATCTCGCTGTAGATTGTCTCATATGGTGTCGCATATGCCAATGCCTTTCTGACTAGGGTAATATTGAATGGAAACTTATAAGTATTCCAGACGATGAAGACGATGATGTAAGTAAGCATGTCGGGGTCTACACGAATAAGGATTTGGTAATTATCGAGTGTTGTTCCATTTACATCCTCTATCTTCTCTAGAGGTACAGCACAGAAGTCGGATGCTCCAGATTGATATAGAGCTACTCTAGGCTCAGCTTCACTTTGAATGGAGTATATTACATACTTAATTGTGCCATAGTTTGTATTCTCCTCATATAATGTCTGGTTCCAGTAATATGGGTTCTTCTTGAGAATAATCCACTGGTTATCTAGGTAGTCATAAACGTAGAAAGGTCCTGTAGCTACAGGGTACTTGTGTAGTAATCTATGAGATGTCTCATTCTCAGCCTCCTCACCGAAGATCCAATTTGCAAAGCCCTCTGGATTCTTG
>JAHKLF010000021.1 GCA_029856615.1 Candidatus Njordarchaeota archaeon | reverse complement strand
GTAATATTCTTATATCAGATTAAAAAAAATGAAGCATAAAAGTCTATCTTTGAATTATCGTATAAAGATTTAAAAAGTAAAAAATGTTATGAATTTGTTAAAAAACTCGGAGGTATATTAAAATGGCGAGGATTTATTTCGCGACAGATGTTCATGGTAGCAATAAAGTTTGGAGAAAATGGATTAACGTTCCCAATAGTATAGAAAAAGTAGACGTCCTCGTTCTTGCTGGAGATTTAACTGGGAAAAGTATTGTGCCAATAATTGATAGAGGCGATAAATGGACCGCCAGAATATTTGGGAGAACGTGGGAACTCAAAACCAAAGAAGAAGTCCAAGAACTAATGCAAAAGATTGCTGAATCTGGATATTATCCCATGGAAATGACTCCGCAAGAAGTTCAGGAATTACAAAATGACCCAAAGAAGCTCGACAGATTGTTTGAAAAAGTAATGACTCAGCGAATGGAGGAGTGGCTTACAATGGCTTTAGAGAAAGTACCCGAGAACATCGAGATTATAGTAATGCCAGGGAATGACGATGAATTTTGCATTGATCCAGTCATTCAAAAGTTCGAGAAAGAATCGGGTGGTAGAATAATTTATCCTCTTGGAAAAGCTATTGAATTGAATAATCTACCGGGGTACCAGATAATTAGTTTCGATTACGTAAATCCAACGCCATGGAATACACCCCGAGAAGATAATGAAAAAGGCTTATGGAAAAGATTAGAGAAACTAGTTGACTTAGTAACAATGGACTGGAATCGTGTTCTAGCGAACTTCCATTGCCCTCCTCACGGTACCCGATTAGACTTAGCACCAAAATTAGATAAGAATCTAAAACCCGTTTATGTTCTCGGAGAACAAATCAGAGAACATGTTGGTTCAAAAAGCGTTAGGAAATTCATTGAAAAATATCAACCATTAATGGGTCTCCATGGTCACATTCATGAAAGCTACGCAGCTGACAAAATAGGTAGGACGATAATAATAAATCCAGGATCAGAATACGTCGAAGGAATCTTAAGAGGTTTTATAATCGATATCGATCCCCAGAAAGGTTTAGAGCGCTGGTGGAAGGTTGAGGGTTAAGGTATGCACCACGAGCATGAAGAGATAATCCCGGACGAAGTATTTATCAATGATGCACATAGAATAGTGAATGAGGCTGAGAAGAGAGGAATAATTATTAGAGTAATTGGTGCAGTCGCCATTAGGATTCACAGCATGGAATTCGAGGAATTACATAAACGTTTAGGTAGACTAGGTGAAGGCAAACAAAATTTCAGCGATATCGACTTTATTGGATACAGAAAGCAGAAAAAAGAAATTGAAAAGTTCTTCGAGAAAGTAATTAATTTCGTTCCAGATAAACGCATTAATTTGCTATTTGGTTATAAGAGACTAATATTTTATCATCCTAAGAACTGGTATCACTCGGACGTCTTCTTCGATGCTCTTGAGTTTAGCCATGATATTTTCTTTGGTAAAGAGCCTGGAAAAGGCCGATTAGAATTAGATAGTCCAACCATAACTCTAGCAGATTTAGTCCTAGAAAAAATACAAATACATGAAATAAATGAAAAAGACATAAAAGACATTATAGTTCTTCTAAGAGCACACGAAATAGGGGAAACAGACGAAAAAGAAATCATTAATGCTAAGCATATTGCAAAGACACTTGCTGACGATTGGGGCTTTTGGTACGATGCCACAATGAATCTAAAGAAGATAAAATTATTTGCCAAAAGATACCTTGATCAGGGAAAAATGGATCAAGAGGATTACGAGGATGTCATAAAAAAAGTGGATATACTCCTCGATTATATTGATAAGGAACCTAAAACTAAGAGATGGCAAAAGAGAGCTAAAATAGGTACAAAGAAAATTTGGTGGAGGCCAGTCGAAGAAGTAATTAGATGATTTCTAATTTTCTCCTCCCAGTTATCGCTTTTCGCTTATTAACCGAGAAGTGATAGTAAATCCCTTAGAATCTCAGTGTCTTTTTGGTATATCTTACCCTTACTTATATTGGTAATTATCGGTTTTTCGGTCTTTACCAGAAATCCGAGAATCCCGCTTATTTTGAGCTGATTAAAAAAGCTAAATTCATCAATATCGCGGACGATTATTATCTTTTTTATAGAATCGTCATCGCTCGTTAAATTATGGAATCCTTCCATAATTAAAACATCAAGATTTGAATTCTCTTTGAGGTAACGAAGAACTCTTTGAAAATTTTCTTTGAGATCACTAATTGAATCATCAATGATAGCTATCCTAGAAGCCGATACAATTCCAACAGTTATGGCACCAGCTTTTTTGTGTCGCCACGAATCTTTTCCTGGCACATCAAGTTCAAAAAAATTTTCATAAACGTGTTTCATTGTTGCTACTCTAAATCCTCTATTCGTTAACTCTCGTGTTAAGAATTCAATTAACGCCGTTTTTCCACTATTCTTAAAGCCATAAACTGCTAATGTTAATTTTACCAAAATTAACCCTCCTCATCCCAATTCTTTAATTTAATGATCCACCTTTCAACACGCTGTATGTGATATATTAGTGATAAAAGTCGTAACGTACTTTCTTTTATTCGATATAAATGATGAACTTTTGCGATTGCGATAACCTTTAATGCAAGGAGACCATCACTCCATAATTCTTCGCGCCGATCCTTAATAATTATGGGGGAAATTATTGCTAAGGATATTGGAAGAGCATAGATACTTAACCGCGAAAAATACCCGAGCATTGAACCTAATCGATCAAATTTTTTCTTAAAACTTTTATCTTTCATTCTCTCTAGAAAATCATCAAGATTTGAGATTATTGTGTCATAAATTGTTAAAATGTCTATTAACGTAAGTCCGTTCTTAATGAGTTTTTCTACAATATCTTCCTTTAGCGCTACCCATACTTTAACTAATTCATGTACATCTTTCTCAATTAGTTTTTTTAATTCTAACGCGTAATTCGGTACTATACGCGTCCATAAGATTTCATTAAATATGTCAGATTCTTCCTCTGTTTTTCTTAAGCCAAATATTCGGATGTTTCTCATGTCCGGGTAGATTCTGTACAATTCTTTATAGGTTTTTTCTTCAATTGTGGGGTTATATCTTATAACAGCGTATATTCTGTTGCTAATTTCTTGGATAGTATTTGTAAGATTTCGCATTTATGTCACAAGCCTAGTTGTTGACTATTAATAGAAAAATTTATAATCATTCATAAAATATTCTAAATGTCAAGTTATACAATCATAGAATCTTTCTAAAAGAAAGATTGCCTAAACTTTCGAAAAACTTTGCACCTTTTTCCAGAGCCGGAGAGCTACGGTGTATTTCATTGGAATATGAGTTAATTGAACTTGCTAAACATCTCACAGATATAGTCTATCACGAACTTCCGAGTAGCCTCAAACATGACCAAAGAAAAGAATTAGCTCAAAAAATAGCAATTGAAGTCATAGCTAAGGCTCATAATATGGCGTATACTTTGGATTTCTTACCCCCCTTAATAGAATACCTATTATGGCAGGAATATGATATCCTGCTCTCCCGTAATGCGCGAGAAAGATTATGCCAAATTACTGCCAGCAACGGATTAACAAGAAAACATACATAGCTCGCCCAACTCTATGTAAAATTACCTTAATTTATTTTATTTTTCTAATTTTTCTCACGAAACTTGATATTTTGCACATTTCTTGGTTATGTCATAAATGAAAGACAAGATATAGTCTTTCTCCATCATATCTAATAGAGAGATCATATCGAATTCTGCTAGTATCCTATCGATTATTTTTAGATCTCTTATATCCCCTTTTTTGATTATCATACTTGAGTATTCTGACATCGAAATCATCCGCTAAAAGCTTCCTATATCAAAATTTTTTCCCAAAATATATGTAAACTTATTCAATGTACACTTATAAAGCCACTATATTAAAATTTACTTCCTCGTCAAATCCTTGAGGGATGAATCAAGGTATACATTTATGATTAATTATAGTATCTTATTCCACAACTCTTTAAATTGTAAGCTTAAGATGTGATTTAGGTGGCTATCCGTGTTATATGGCTGGACCGGAAGGATTCTTCTCATAAATTTATCCTCTAGTTCGTGGAAAATATGGGAGCCTCCAAAGAACTTACTTATGGAATATCTTGGAGGCTCAGGAGTAGGTTTTAGGCTCATATATGATTTTTATGATATCACATCCGAAGCTTTCTCTCCTAAAACACCACTAATATTCGCAACCGGCCCTCTTAATGGTACACGCGTGTTTGGTGCTGCTAGGCATAGCGTGATCTCTTTTTCTCCTTTAACTAATACAATTTTTGACTCTTCAAGCGGGGGATACTTTGGAGTCACAATAAAATTCGCTGGTTATGATGCGATAATTTTTGAAGGCATAGCTAGAAAGCCTATTTACGTGGTAATAGAGAACGATGAAATAACCATCGAGGACGCGAATCACTTGTGGGGAAGAACAGTAAGTGAAACAATGCGAATTCTTCACGAAGACCTCGGAAAGCATTTCAAGATAGCTACTATAGGACCCGCTGGAGAAAACTTAGTTAAGTTCGCTAATATAATGAATGATCAAATGCATGCATCAGGCCGCGGAGGACTTGGAGCTGTCATGGGATACAAAAAGATTAAGGCGATAGCTATAGCGGGTGATAAGAAAATAAAAGAAGCTCACCCCGAGAAACTCCAAGAACAGCTTGATAACATGCGAATAAGATTGATTTGGAGTCCAATATTAGGGCGAGCTTATAAGAAATACGGTACATCTGGGCTACTTACATTAATTAATGAATGGGGCTTATTGCCTACAAAGAATTTTCAAAAGAGCTACTTTGAACATGCTGATAAAATATCTGGCGAGGCGTTAACGAAAATTCTCATAGGTATACACAGTTGTTATTTCTGTCCTGTGGCTTGCAAACGAAAAACGAAAGTTAATAACCTAGAAATCGATGGACCAGAGTACGAGACTATAGTTAATCTTGGATCTATGATCCTCGTGCATGACATTAAGAATATAGCTGAATTAAATTACCTAGCGAATGATTATGGATTAGATACAATATCATTAGGAGGAACACTAGCATGCGCATTAGAGCTTAGTGAAATGGGTAAATTACCAATTAAAATTAAATGGGGAGATAAAGAAACTATTGCCAAGTTAATCCGAGATATTGCGTTACGGCGTGGAATAGGAAATGATCTGGCAGAAGGCTCAAAAAGATTAGCTGAGAAATATGGAGCCCCAGACGTAGCTGTTCACGTAAAAGGACTAGAGGTACCCGCATACGATCCAAGAGGCGCATTTGGAATAGCTCTATCATACGGAACTTCGTATCGTGGCGCGTGTCATCTGAGAGCGTGGACGATCTCATTTGAAGTAATTGGTGTACCCCACTTACTTAATCGTTTTTCAAGCCTTGAGAAACCCGCTCTTGTAGCATATTTACAGAATCTCACTATGGTGTATAACAGTTTAATCTTATGTCAACACTATGGGGTTGAATTTGATGAAGAACCGCTTGCCGCTTTACTTTCAGCAGTTACTGGTGTGGAGTATAGTAAAGAAATCTTGATTAAAATTGGTGAAAGAATATGGAATCTCGCTAGATTAATTAATGTAAAACGTGGATTTAGCTCTAAGGATGATGTTTTGCCGAAAAGACTCCTCACACCTCATAAAGAAGGACCCATTAAGGGTAGAATTCCTCCATATGATTTAATGTTAAAGCATTATTACGAAGTAAGGGGGTGGGATGAAAACGGGATTCCTACTGAGCAGAAATTAAAAGAATTAGGATTAATTGGTGATAAGAATGAATAAGCTCGATCGCCAGGCTTACCTCATAATAAAGGAATATAGTTCACGTTTAGCTAAAAGAGGATATATTACGGCTCATGGGGGTAACATTAGTATACGAAGCGGGAATATTGTGTGGATAACAAGACATGCAGCGTCGTTAGAGAACTTAAGACCCGAAGACATCGTAAGAATATACATTGATAGGCCAACAGGCCATGATCTCATTGCATCAACAGAAGCCCCCATTCACTTAAGAATTTATAGAGAGACACAGAATCTAGCTGTTCTTCATGCGCACCCTCCTTATTCTGTGGTATTGTCATTCTTCTATGATGAAATTATACCTTATGATAGCGAAGCATACCATGTACTAAGAAAAGTTCCTATTGTGGAAGGTTCTCCGGGTTCCGAGGAGCTCGCATATAAAGTTGCTAACGCTCTTAAGAGCCATCATGCTGTGATAGTACGTGCCCATGGAGTTTTTACCGCTTCGAAGTTCGTTGATATTGCCTATCAATATATGTGTATGGTAGAGCACTCTGCTGAGATTATCTATCATGTAGAACTCTTTAAGACCACGCATCGGAAGTTTATAAAGCCCAGGATATTTTAATAATTAGGATATCTATTAATATAATCACTTCTCTCAAAGTTACTTTGAAAACAAAAATACCAGCGCCCTTTAGGAGGAATAATAATGGTATCCCAAAGAGTACTACTTGAGAATTTACTGGAATATTATGAGAATCGAAGAAAACTCGTCGATAAAAAAATTCGTGAATGGCTAAATGACCTTCCCGCGTTAAAAGAAATCGTTTACAGAGCACTTGAGGGAGGAAAAAGATTCAGAGGAGTTCTAACTTTGCTAATATGTGATGCTTTTGATGGGGATCTAACGAAAGCATCAGAGTTCGCCGCAAGTATAGAGTTCGTTCACGCTGCTACTCTATTACATGATGATGTCATCGATTCTCATCTCCAGCGAAGAGGACGATCTAGTTTCTGGAGTGTATTCGACATACATAAGGCTATTATGACGGGAGATTTCATCTTTACATATGCTGGATATCGTGTTTCAAGAATTTCCGAAAAAGCGCTAGCCATAATAAGCAGAGCGATATATAGGACGACTTTAGGTATACTTTTGGAAGCGTTACCTCATTACTTTCCAGGAAATATAACCAGTGTTTACTTAGAAGTAATAAAGTTAAAAACAGGAGAACTATTTGCTGGAGCTGCTGAATTAGGAGCCTTGACCACTGGAGATAAAAGGAAAATGGAGCTAGCTAGAAAATACGGGATTCTGCTGGGAGAAGCATACCAAATTGCTGATGATATATATGACTTAAGAATACTCAGGAAAACACACAAAGACATTGATTTAAAACCCCTAAAATTAGCTCTAATACATTTTATGAAAATAGAAAGAAAGAAAGCTGATGAAATCTGGAAAATAAACGATCCTGAAAAAATTTTGTCCATTATAGAAAATATTAGACTCGAAGATGAGTTATTTGACTCCCTAGAGAAAAAACTATCCGAATTAGACAAATTTATTAGACAATTCCCAAAGTCCAAATATAGGGATTTTATTGCTTTCATTCCAAGATATATGGTAGACGCAATGCTTAGCTATGGCTAAGGAAATGCCGTCCTCCAATATGTTTCAGGACGTAAGTCGTGAGATTTGGCGGAAAATAATTAAAGGTCTCGAAAAATTGATCAAATTTTACGAGATAGGAAACTTGATTATATCGTTTGGATATACATGGGTGCTTAGAAGGATCTCTAGAAGATTTCTCAAGGGAAAAAGAATCTTAGAAATCGGTCCAGGACCCGGTAACTTCATTAAGCTAATTTATAACCCCTTGAAGTATGATATCACCGCATTAGAGCCCTCCCAAAGCCTTGCTTACTATGTTAAAGGAAAATATCCTAATGTTGATGTCTTACTGGGAGTAGCTGAAAAACTTCCATTTAATAAGAATTCCTTTGACTGTATTCTTTGCATATTCTCTTTCAGAGACTTCTTTAACAAGAAATCTTTTTTAGTTCAAGCTTACGAAATTTTAAAGCCCACTGGCTTACTTATAATAGCCGATACTAATAATGCTCATACTCTCATAACTAGAATTCTAATCGGATACATCAGGGCTCTTGGTCGCATTTTGTCGAAAGTAATGCTCTTAAGGGAGAATCCATATGAATATCTAGCAAAGAGTATAGAAATAATGCCCTCGATTGAGAATATCATCCGACTTTTAAAGAAAATTGGCTTCAATACGATCCGCATAAGCTTTTTCGCTTCAAAAAATGCTTTTATATTAGTAGCGATAAAATGATACATCTTTACTATTTTAACTTATGGATACTATTAGTAAATATATCAAATTATTATTGTCCTCTTCTTCTCTCTTAAAAATATACGTGTAAACACGTATATTTACGTATTTGAGGTAAACTAGCATGCCAAAACTATCATCCCGAGATATCGCAAATATCTCTGTTTTAACAGCCTTATCAGCAGGCATGTTGCTTTTGGGAATAGAGTATCCCTTTATATACCTCCCATACCTTAAGATTGACATCTCTGAAATACCAATATTATTAGTAGCGATAATGTTTGGTCCAGTATCCGCTTTTATATCCTCAGTAATCGTTGGTTTTATTGTAGCTATCCGAAATCCCGTCGGAGCTGTATTTAAGTTTGCAGCTATAATTTCTAATGCTCTCCCATTAGCGCTCATGGTAAACTTACCTAAAAGGACTCGTGAGAAAACACATTCTTACTCTGCTATGCTTAAAATGCTATGGTTTGTTGGATTTATATCAATCCTTATCAGAACTTTCTTAATGGTTGTATTAAATTACATTATGATAGATATATTTGCAAAACTCGGAATGCTAGGAGATATAACAAGCGTAGAAGAGTGGGCACAAATATGGGGTATGAGCATATCACTTTTACTAATAATAACGGGCATATTTAACATTATTCAAGGAGCAATAAATGTTTCTGGGGCAATTATAATTGTCCAAAAGCTGCCTCCTGAGTGGGTCCCAGAGTGGTTGAAGCGCTCAGATTAGTAGATATAAACTTTCGATACAGAAGTAGGACAGAGAACGCGCTTAAAAACATTTCACTTACGATCCGTGAGAAGGACATCATATTAATCGCTGGAAAATCCGGTAGTGGTAAATCATCTATCATTCGCGTTATAAATGGTTTAATCCCGCATTTTTATGATGGAGTTTTTCAAGGTAATATCTATTATTACGATGAAGATATTACTCAATACCCAGCTAACCAGAGATATCAATTGGGAATTACTACTGTATTGCAATTTCCCGAAGAACAATTGCTAGGAAGAAAAGTTTGGAGAGCCGTAGCTTTTGGTTTAGCTAACTTAGGTTACCCACGAGAAGAAATTATCCGGTTAGTACGTAACGCCCTTAAACTTGTCGGTATGGAGAAATTTTTTGAGGCTACTACAACTAAACTTAGCAGTGGTCAAAAACAAAAAATCGTGCTCGCCTCAGCTATAGTCTTAGACCCAAAAATATTATTACTAGATGAACCTACATCACAGCTCGATCCAGTTAGCGCCCGTGAATTCATAATTACATTAAAAAATTTAAGGAAAGAAAAAGATATTACGATAATCTTATCAGAACATCGCTTTGATGAATTATTCAATGTCGTTAATAATGTTATAATCCTAGATAATGGCAAAATCATCCTTGAGGGGTCTCCGCGCAAGGTCTTCTTTTCAGATATCCCTGCAAAGATGGGTATAGGTTGCCCCAAAATTGTGCATCTTTGTAAATATCTTAGAACAGATTTGGATTTCGCCGATAAAGACACTCTGATTAATTTACTTAGGAACTCTTTGCGAACTACGCATGCAGAAAACCCCCCACATGAATACTCATTTAAGAGAGTGTATAAAACTTCGACTCTTAGAACGCCGATTTTGAGAATCCAGGATTTGTGGTTCAGATACTCAAAAGAATGGATAATTAAAGGAATTTCGTTAATCGCGTATCCAAAGGAGTTCATCATTATCCTAGGAGAAAACGGAGCTGGAAAAACTACCTTAGCTCGTCTGATTATAGGTGCCCTTAAACCAGTAAAAGGAAAAATCTATATAGGTGGCATTGATATCAACAAAAAGAAAATGAAAGATCTCGCTGGCATCGTTGCTTATGCACCGCAAAATCCCGAAGACATGATTTTTTGCAGCACGATCTATGATGAAATAGCATTTACTCTAAGGAACCTAGGAAAATGTTCCAATAATTGCGATGAATATGTTCGGGAAATTGCATCGAAGTTCAAATTGCAACATCTATTATTCAAAAGCCCATTCTCACTATCCGGTGGAGAAAAATTACGTGTAGTATTAGCATCTTTGTATGCTCTAAAACCAAAAGTGTTAATACTCGATGAGCCAACTCGAGGGCTAGACTGGGAAACCAAGCTATTTGTCGTAGACGAAGCCAGAAAATTAGCTAATGAAGGCTCCTTAGTGATAATGATTACTCATGATATAGAATTAGTAGTAGAGTCTCCGGTTGATAGAGTAATCGTATTAAAGAACGGCCAAATAATCTTTGAAGGCGATAAAAGAAAAGTTTTGGGATCCTCTAAGATCACGGAATTCAACCTATTACCCCCCGTAATTTACGAGATAATGAGTCAGGCTGGCTTTGAGGGTATCATATCACTGAACGACTTAAAGGAAAGGGTGATCATAAGTGATAAAAAATGAGTTATTCGAATACATTGAAGGCAATACAATATGGCATAAAGCCCATCCAGCGACGAAAATAATCATTATAGTATTCCTAATTATTACTTCTTGGTACAATATGTATTGCTTATTTATTTCATTCATTCTGATCGTTATATCTCTCATTCTATTGCTCAGAGAGCATAAAAAAGCTCATATCATTAGTTTTTATCTCACATTAGGGGCACTATTATTCATTATAAATACTTTAATTTATTCAGTATTAGTTCCTAATAAAACACAATTAATTTTTGGAATACTAAGCCATCATGGCCTCCTTTTATCATTACTCCTGACTTTACGAATATTACTTACTATAATAGCAACACACATATTCTTTCTTAGCACAACCATAGAGGATCTTGAGGACTTCCTTATTTCTCTTCGTATACCATTCGAATTAATTCTTTCATTTTCTCTTACTATACTCTTCATACCCATAATCATCGATGAAATAACACGAATAAGGGAGGCGCAGATTCTACGTGGATTGGGCAAAGCTAAATTATCGCGTAAGATATTCACTTATCTTTCCAGCCTATTATTACCTCTAATGATTTCCGCGTTAAATCGAGCTAGTAGACTTGCGGAAGTATTAGAAATCTATGGTGTTCCGCCGCATGAAAGAACAATCTTAGGAGATTTAAAATTTAGTCTTAATGATATAATAATTCTCCTCATTCTGATTCCGTTAATCTTAATAATACTCCTCTCGATTTAACCGTACATCTCTCTACTATTATATGATAAATCCCTCGAACTTTTTTATTTACCCACTTAAATGAATCCTCATTCGGGTCGTAAGTCAGATAGTACGTAGCTCCTGTAAATATGTCAAGAATCGCGCCAAATAAATCCAGTTTTCTAATATTTAGGAATGCTTTGATATCTTGATTATTCATTAGTTTTTTACCTGTTCTTTAACATTTAGTAATACCAGATGAAAATGTAACTTCATAGCAACTATTTCTGGCTGCTCATCTCCTCGGATCATTTCTCTTATTTCCTCATCACCAAATATCTATGGATAGAACTTTTCACTTATCAAAATGCGTGAATATTCAATTGCTTCATTAACCATTATTTCAATTTCTTTTTCAAATATCAATCCTCGAAAGCGAATTTTCCTAAATTCCTCTTTAATTAAGTCTATTATGGATGTTAAAGCCTCCTTATATGGGCTCTCAAGCCCATCTAAATATAAATGTGCAAGCTTAATTGCTCCACAATCCGTATGTCCTTCAATGACAATAGAACCTCTCTCTCGTCCCTCTTTTTCCAAGCTATCTAAAAGATGCTTTGTGAAATAGGCTAATGTGGCTGTAAAGTTTGTACATGAAAAATTAACAATGTTTCCCATGTTTCTAAAAATTAATACTTTACCTAGTAGATTCGATGCATTTTCCATGTCTAAAAGCTTAGTAACACGAGAACCGATGCATTTTATCATTAATCCAATGGGAGTTTGTCCTCTATGAATGCTACTTAAATCCCTCATCTAACATATACCATCTTGATGACTCCTTGACCACCTAATTAAGGGCTCTAAATTTTTTAGCTCGTTGCTTAATAAACCACCTCTTAAATAATTTTTTCATAAAAGACCTTCGCTTTTATTGGACTCTTTCCGTAGTCGGATGATAACTCAGCTACGCTTTTCGATGCAGGAAAGCCGATGATTTCGCGACTATTTTTAGCCAGTATATAATTGCCTGACAATAGCCAATGAGACTATCTACCAT
>JAHKLF010000209.1 GCA_029856615.1 Candidatus Njordarchaeota archaeon | reverse complement strand
TCCTATATTCGCGCCATGGGCGATAGTCATTAGAATTTGGGCATATTGGGTTAAGAAATATGGGCTAAAGAGGTTCTTAGCGCAACAAGCAGTTCCTATTATCGCATGGTGGCTCAGTGGTTTTCTACCAATTGTTTTTATTAGACCAGATTTATTATCTACAAATCCTATTGTTGCGTATGCAGTACCTCTCATTCTTGGAATATTTATGTCTCTTCTTCTTGGTTCTTTGATCAGTTTTATACTCTCTCTTTTATTTTTCCTTTTAGCTTTATATATGACATGGCGTTTGTTAGTGCATAAAAAGAAAGGGAAAATAAGAATAAAAGATGTGCCTAAAATAAGCATTAAGACGGGTGGCTTAGAATAATTCTATTTCACTTCCAATTCCTCTCTCTATTGCTCTCTCGTAGGCTAGTTTCGCAGCAGCGGCATCCTGTATTGCTAGCCCCACGCTTTTCCACAAAGTAATCTCATCATCAGAAACGCGGCCTTGTTTCTTTCCTATGATTATTTCCCCGAGTTCAGCATAAATGTGGTCTGGGGTAATAATACCTTCCTTAATGGGAATTATAATATCGCCGGATTCAGAAAGCACAGATTCACGTGAATCAACTACGATTTTAGATTTCTTGACGGTTTTTGAGTCCAATTCCCTAGCATCCGGCCCCATCCATCCGATTGAGTTAATATGAGTACCAGGATTAATCCAATCTCCATCAATTACTGGAGTTTTTGCTGTGGTCGCTAGGATTGCTATATCAGCGTTTTCGACAGCTTCTTTAGCGGAATTTGCAACAGTTATTTCAATATTTAGTTTAGCGGACACTTCTTGTGCGAATTCCTTTGCTCTCTCTTCAATGATGTCATAAGCATAAACTCTTTCTATATTTCTTACCTCACATACAGCCCATAATTGGGTTCTAGCTTGAACCCCCGTACCAATAATGCCGACGATTTTTGCATCTTTCCTCGCTAAATACTTTGTAGCGACTCCACTTGCAGCACCTGTTCGCATTGCTGTGATGTATCCTCCTTCCATCAAGGCTAAAGGTTTGCCCGTTTTGGGATCATTTAGTATTATGATAGCGAAAATAGTTGGTAAACCTAGCTTGATGTTTTCTTCATATACGGAGACAACTTTTAAGGATAGTGCATCTATCTCTTTAAGATAAGCGGGCATATATAGCATTGCTCCTTTATACTTTTTTAGAAATATTTTCGGGCGAAGAGGAACTTCAACCGTGCCCCGCGCTAATTCAGCAAAAGCATTTTCCATAGCATTTATCATATCACGCATAGTTAAGATTTGTTCTAAATCACGCTTAGTTAGTACCAGAACCAAAAAGCACACCTCAGCATTAGCGTATTGCTATTGCGTCGATTTCAATTAAGATATCTCCCCATAAATTGGAGACTTCTACTGTTGCTCTTGCTGGAGGGTTTTCTAGGAAATATTTTGCGTATACTTCGTTAAACTCTTTAAATAAACCCAAATCTCTTAAGTATACAGTCACTTTTACGACCTTATCGAGCGATGATCCTGCTGCTTCAAGAATAGCTTTTATGTTCTCTAATACTCTCTCCGTCTGCTCCTTAATTCCACCTTTTACGATTTCTCCGGTTTCAGGATTCACGGGAATTTGACCTGAAACAAAGATGAATGGACCAGCTATTATGGCTTGGCTATAAGGACCGACTGGTTTTGGTGCTTTTTCGGTTAGAACAACTTCTTTCTTTACTTCCTCACACATTCCTATTCACCTCTTTTGTTTATGAGGAATTTTGAGTATTCGTACAATAATAGTATTTGCTGGTTAATAAATTCTGTTATTAAGACCGGAATTCCATATCCGGTATGCGAAGTCCCTGGCTTATGAGTAGAGAAATCAGCAAGAGTCTTAATTCTTTTTCTATTTCCTCAGCTTTCTTAATTAACGACTCAAAGTACTCTCGTTGAGCTTCCTCTTTAATGTCTTTTAGCATTTTATATAAGGACAATACTGTTTCTCTAAGAATTATGCAATTAGCGCATGATGAATTCCTTATGCTCGCTGAACAAATCTTCGTCATTTTACGTACGTAATCAAGCATTATGTCTCTGTCCTCCTCTATGCTTTTCTTGAACTCATAACATTCCTTACATAACCAAGCGTGAGGGGATGAACAATCTTCACATATAATCCTTCTACATCTAATGCAAATAGTTGTAGCTTCTTTCTCTCTACAAATTTCGCATCTTTCCATCCTTAGCACCAAGGAATATAGAATATCCTTTTTATAACGCACTATTACCAGTAAATCTTAATGAAAATTTAGGCATCATTCATACAGATAAATGATGAGCACGCCCTTCGCTGATGCATGATGAGAGAGCTGGTGGACTGATGCCTCGTATTTTTAAATATTATGGTAGCAAAGATTAAAGTACAAGCAAAATCTTTATTATTCTGCGAAGAAAAATTTGGTGATTTAATGAGCATATTCGAAGTATCACTACTCGCATGCTTCATCTTATACCCTATTCTCTCAGCTCTATTAATAGTTTTTTACTTTTGGTACAAAGATAAATATGAGAGAGAACCTATCCGGTTGGTTCTAAAAATGTTTATTTGGGGGAGCACTATAGCGATTGTGGTGGCGGTTTTTCTGGAAGTTTTAATAATTTGTATCCTAACCAGCTTAATTCCACCTGAAGTCTTAGGTGTAATTTTTCCTATTGTAATAGCACCACTAGTAGAAGAGTATGCAAAAGGCCGTGGAATAGTTAGACTGAGAAAAAATCCAGAGTATGAAGGCATGATGGACGGGATAGTATATGGAGTAGCGATAGGCGCCGGCTTTGGCTTAACAGAGAATATATTATACGGCTTGAACGCTCTTATTTTAGGCGGAATGCTTTCAGCTGTGTTAATCATAGTCATAAGGAGTTCATTAGAGATCATTGGTCATCCTTTCTATACAAGCTGGATAGGTGGTGAAGTTGGTTTACAGAAAATGTATGGCAAAGGAGGCTATTGGAATGGGTATATAGCGGCAGTCACATTGCATGGAATTTGGAATAGTATAATGATAATAGCGATATATAACGAAGTTCTGGCATTATTGATTTGGTTCCTTGTTATATGTGTTTATGTGTACTTATTGAGGAGGAGATTAAAGATAGCGCTAAGATTAGAGAAGGAAATATACGAGTGACATTAAATTATAATGTTTCGTAAACTATTTATTCTGCTTTTAATATCCATTAACAATTTCTTAATCGAGGATAATTGCTGTTGAAAACCTTCAATATCAGTAACTGAAGAGGAGGCCTTCCTGAGTTCAATTATAGTGACTTTAAGGTTTTTAAGCTCTGAACGTAATTCTCTTATTTTCTCGAATAGGGATAAAAATTCCTGGGGATCCCGAAATTTGCTCATTGCAAAGGATTGAAGTTCGCTAACTTCCCCTAATAGTAAATCAATCATGCCTTCCAATTCATCGATTTGACTACTAATATCTATTTGGGTTGCCAATATAATTCCCCCCTAAATAATAAGGAAATAATTTTAAAATAATAGACATGATTAATTG
>JAHKLF010000208.1 GCA_029856615.1 Candidatus Njordarchaeota archaeon | reverse complement strand
ATCCATATACATAAGCTCCCTCATTCCTTGTTTATTCCATACTGTGTTGGATGGTCGTATAGCAAGCTCTTGCGTATCGGACTCAGAACTCCAACTATTAATACTAGACCAGCAAAGCACTTAGATACCGCAGTTTCCCATCTAATCAGCTTCTTCTTTCTCGCTAGTCAGGAATGGACTGGCGCACAAGCAATATCGGCTCTTGATCTCTTATTAGCCCCCTTTGTAAGATCAGATAACCTTGCCTTTTCTGACGTTAAACAAACTATGCAACGAATGGTCTATGAATTAAATTATCCTAGCCGTCTAGGTTTTCAGAGCCCGTTTACAAATGTGACTTTACTTTTAGATACAGTTCCAGAAGCTCTGGAGTGGAACGCTATAGTTGCGGGAAAAACTATTGGTATTTTAGGAGAATATATAGATGAATCACTCATTCTCACTAGAGCATTATTACAGCAATATTTAGAAGGCGATGCAGATAGCAAACCTTTTACATTTCCCATTGTAACTATGATGTTTACTAAGTATTTTGATTGGTATGGCAAGCGATGGGGAGAATTAAGTGATTTACTATTTCATGTAATCGCCAAGAGAGGTTCCATATACATACTGAATGGCCACGCCACAAATGTCGATGCTCTTTACGCTATGTGTTGTAGATTGACAATTGATTTACGAGAAATCACCAGAAAGAAACTAGCAATAAAACAAATGCTTGAAGGTCTCACAGATCTAAGTGAAGAATTAAAGAAAAGCAAAAGAGCGCGGGGTATATGGGCTTTACCGGATGCCACTGGAAGCATTGGAGTGGTAACAATAAATTTGCCTAGGATTGCTATTTTAACTCAGGATCAAGAAGATTTCTTTGATGATCTTTATGATAAGATTAGAGTAGCTAGAGAGATATTAAGAATCTTACGAAAAAGATATGAAAAAACTCTAAAAGCAGGTTTAATGCCATTAACTAAGATATATCTAGGACATTTCTATAATCACTTCAGTACAATCGGTCTGATAGGTTTGCCAGAGGCTGTCATGAATCTCTTCGAAAATCCACAGCTATGGTTTAATGCTACTAAAAATGAGTTAAAGGATGCTGTATCTTTAATGAGACAGATTGTGAAATTCGTTCGGAAACTATGTGAGGAATTTGAGGAAAAAGATAATGTTATGTACAATGTTGAAGAGGTACCTGGAGAAAGCACTGCGTACCGCCTAGCGAAGCTCGATTTGAATTTAATGAGAAAAGAAAAGATTCTGGCTTATATTCCCATCGTTAATAACACACCCTTTTATAGTAATAGTATTGTCCCATACTACGCAGATCTCTCTATAGCAGAGCGCATAAACTATGAGTCAGAAGTCCAAGGCGAATTTTCCGGTGGTGTTATGATGCATATATTTCTAGGCGAAATGCCGGATTTAAAAGCCCTCAGAAAGTTTGTTGAGAAGATAGTAAAGAACACTAAAATTGTATATTTTAGCATTACTCCAACACTTACATTTTGTGATAAATGCAAATGGCAAGGCACAGGCATATATAAAAAGTGTCCTAAATGCGGATCGGAGAATCTGGATATATGGAGCAGGATTGTTGGATACTATCGACCTTTAAGAAATTGGAATGTAGGACGAAGAGCCGAGTTTTTATCCAGAATTCATTTTACTAGCGGTTGGCAAACACATCAAATTAAAAGACCGAAGATTTAAAGACATTTTAAAGAGAGAAGAAAATTGTTCTAAAAAGCAAACTTATCGAATTGGCACTTTTCCTAGGAAGAATCTTCTTAGGGCTGGTGACATTTCCTCTGCATATTTCACTGCTATTTCTTCGTAGAGATTCTTAAGTATGGATACCGCGAGGAGTATTCCCGACCCCGTAGCGTAAGCTCCAAGTATATCGGCAACTCCTGCGACAACGCCTATAAGAATACCAGATAGTGCAGCTGCTGTTTTTACATAAGGATCTAAGTATCGAGCTATGTGATCTTTTGTTCTTCTAATACCGGGAATACTAAGCTGTGATGCTAATAACTGTTCAGCAATACTTTCTGCTCCGATACCTGCGATTTCTACCCATGTTACTGAGAAGAAATAACAAGCTAGGATTAATAATAATAGGTATCCTACTGCTTGGTAGGGATGATCCAGTGACCACAATAACCCTTGCGGTGGTATTGAGAAATACGCAAGCCCACCGGTCGGTATAGGTCTATCTCCTTCGAGTGTCCAACTTCCTAATAAGCTGGCAAAGAAGTTTCCTTCATATCTATTCCAGATCATTTGGGAGAAGAACATTATATTAGCGAACAAAGCTCCGGCTAGAATCACTGGGACATTTGATGAGAACATGAATTTTATGGGATACCTAAATCTTACTCGATATATGCTACTCTCCACGGGAATCTCTATAGACATAGCCTCTAAGTACATTATGATGATCGCAATTCCGATTGTTGTAAGAAGTCCTATTAAGTCCGGAGCCCCATAACGTAAGACGATTTCATTCCAAGTACGCTCCGCAGATGTAGCCACATGGTAAATTGCTGGAATGATTCCATGAGGCAGACCATCTCTATCTGGTATGGGCGAAAAGAGAGCTGTAGCTATTCTAGTAGCAACTCCGGCTACTATGAATAACGATATTCCCGATCCAAACCCCCATCCCTTTTGTATCATTTCATCTAAAAGAATTATAACTATGCCCGCGAATACTAGCTGAACAAATACTAGCGTCGCTGCTGCCAATTCAAGTTGTCCATAGGCGCCTCCGATTATATACACTGCACTTTCAAAGATCGTCATGATAACTGCCATTGCCTTATTTGCCTCGTTAAACATCCTCCTATCTTCGGGATCTGTTAGATCAACATTAATCATCTTACTTCCCACCAAGATCTCCAAAATGAGCCCTCCTGTAACTATGGGGCCTATCCCCAGCTCTGCCAATGTACCCCTCTCCGATGCCAGAATTACTCTCAGAGTCCAGAAAATGTCCACCCCCGCCCCTCGTTCTATCCCGTACAGAGGCACTGTCGTCATAGTAATATAAAGCATTACTGCGACAAGTGTCCAGAATAGTTTTATCCTGAATCCAGGATCTCGTTCAGGCTTCTTTACCCCTGGTACTACTCTTGCTATTGGTGAAATTGTCCTTAGGAATAGGGATGGCAAGGTATTTCACCCAAATCCTATTTTACTCTTCATCTATCAGAAAGAATCCTATGATCTCTGGTTTAAGAATTACTGATTATTACTTTTTTAAAACTACTTGTCAATTTCTCTATAACTTAACTTTACTAAGCATATAATATGAACAATGATAATTCCCTAAGGTACAGAAAAATTGACATGTAGTTTAAAAAGAATGATTCACTAAGCTCTCATTCTGGGTGAAATAAGTTTTGTGAAGAGATTTTCATGATGCCTTTATTATCTCTCCCCCCGCTTTCATAATTTTTTCCTTTGCTTTATCGGTAATTGCGGTGTTCGATCCTAGAATTATCTTAACTGGTCTTAAGACCCTACCTCCACCGAGAATTTTAGTTATCATGAGCTTTGTAGTATCAATTACCAATTTCCCGTCTT
>JAHKLF010000207.1 GCA_029856615.1 Candidatus Njordarchaeota archaeon | reverse complement strand
AAGTATTATTATAACGTATCATTAACGTAATATGCAACAGAAAGAAACATGCCCGCGTGAGATTGGAAGAGTATTAAAACCCGACACCCCGGAATTCCGTGTTCGGAATGGGAACGGGCGTTTCCTCCCCCCTATGGCCGCCTCCCGCCGAAGCGGGAAGGCAGCAGCGGCCTTTCCCACCCCCTCGCGGAGGGCAGTACTCGGCCCGCCGTGGGGGAGCTTAGCTTCCGGTCCGGGGTGCCGGGTTGAACCTAGCATTTAGACTATTTCGTGTGAAGTTTTTATAAAGTTTTCGCAATCATATGATGCTTTCTATTCTTCCTTTGCTATCATATCTAACAATGAAATTGCCTCTAAAATCGCTGTTCGAGCGAATGTAGGTATTTGGGGGTCATCTGTGACTTCTTGAAGTATGTCTATTGCATTTGCAGCTCTGAGTGCTAAACTTAATTCTTCGTTTTCTAATTCTCTAAGAGCATTTCGCGCAGCACGCCTAATGTTTCGAGGTGTATTTAAATCGCGAGCAATTTGAATGAGAATTTGTTTCGCATCACGTAATGCTTTTTCTCTTTCTTCTGACGCATTCAATTGAGAACACCTCCAAAGTGATTTAATAATTAATTAGAATTCTAAAACACTGAAGAATAGGTTAAGGATAATTTAAAAAGTTTATTTAGGTTCGCGATCTTGTTTCTTTTAATTTTCTAAAAGCTTGCGTCCAACGTACTTTTGTGGGTTTTCTTTTCCTTTCCAGTGCATGTACCCTACATTTCTTAGAGCAAAACCACATTACTTTCCCAGATTTAAATACATACATTAATCCAGTACCTGGAGGGATCTCCTTACCACAGAATGAACACGTGGGCATTTAGATCTACCTCTTTTGAGCCTTTATGCGCTGAGCCTCCCTCTCAGTCTCTCGCAGCATAAGTATATCTCCGGGGCGTATGGGGCCCTTAACGTTTCTTGTAATAATTCTGCCCTTATCAGGACCAGCTAAAATACGTGCTCGAACTTGTATGATTTCTCCCGCACGCCCCATTCTCTCAACGATGTACTCTACAACCGCTGGTATTCCAATATCTTCGTATTCTCCCCCTAGTATCTCATCCTCATTTTCTCCTCTCATTATTTTGCCCCTGATTAATTGTTTTTGAAAAATGATAAAGAGATGCTTTGCTATATTAGAATTTTTCTCCTCTTCTTAATTTGCTTATTTGCGTGCTAGCTTTAATTCTCTAACTCTCTGTATTATTCTCTGAAGTCTTTCTTCCATTTCTCCTGGTTCGATAATCGCAGCTGATGAAGCGGGTCTTTCAATGCCAGCTGCTTTCCCTAGTTCAGCCTTAGAGGGTACGAATAAATAGGGAACTCCTCTTTCCTCGCATAATGGAGGTAAGTGCATTACTATTTCGGGGGGATTTACGTCCATTGCGATATATACTAATTTTGCCTGACCTCTTTCAATAGCCTTCGTTGTTTCATTTACTCCCTTTCTAATTTTTCCTCCCGATGTTCTTACTTGTTCGAGTAGCTTTAAGGCTTCTTCAGCTAAGTCAGAGGGAGTTTCCCAGGTTACATATGGTGGAAGAGACATGAAATATCACCTCAATTTCATCGGATCATTAAATTTTTACATCATTATGTATTAGGGTATCCTTATTCCTCCAAATTTATTTTTTTCTTTTTTAGCCATTCATCTAGATCTCGAATAATCTCTCTCGGATCTTCTCCCTCGCATGTGACGCCCATTGAGACCATTGTTCCTAAAATCTGTTTTATCGCGCTTTTTAGATTCTTAGCGAACATACTCTCTTTTTTCATTTTAGCTATTTCGACAACTTTCTCAAGAGGCAAATCTCCCACGATTTCCTGACCTGCGTGCTTTGATCCCTTTTCTATCCCAAGCTCCTTTAATATTAAAGCAGATGTTGGTGGAGTACCAACTTCTATCTCCCAAGTTCTCTCTGAAGTATCTACAATCACTTTTACAGGAACAGTTAGACCCTTCCATGAAGCTGTAGCCTTATTAATATCCTGGATAACTTTTCCAACAGGTAAACCTAGCTGACCCAAGCTGGGCCCAATAGGAGGACCCGGTGTAGCTTCTCCGCCTTTTATTAAGAAGGTTAATATCGCTTTCTTTCCCATACAATACCCTCCGAAATTTGATGATATCCAATAATATTACTCTGTTTAATGACAAGGTGTTGAATTATAAAATTTTTATCATTAAATTAATTGCTTTCAGAAGTTGCTAACATCGATTAGACATGAAAAGAAGCGTGGTTAATGCGATTATATCATGAACAAGATGCATAATATCGATTGAGAATAAGTGGTGGGCCCGGGCGGATTTGAACCGCCGACCTCCCGGTCTCTGACATGCTAGAGGCGCTATCAGCCGGGCGCCTTGGCCCTGCCTGGCGCAGTCTAGCCGCTAGGCCACGGGCCCGTACGATTTTTTAGTTTATTTTTGCGGGTAATCTTCTGAGTTATATTTGTTTACAAAATTATTTTTTAGATTTTTCGTTCTTAGAGGATGCCAGCATTATTTTTATTCGTACCGGCATTATTATCTGTATGGGGTTCGCTGGCCCCGTTTTTTCGGGCGTTGTATTAGTGTCTTTGGTTGGCATAAATATGTATTACGGCTGGTGAGCCCCTAAAAATCTATCTATCTCTTTGCGGTCCAAAGTTAGAAATAGTGCAGGCATTCGATTCTCTAGATATATATGATTTTGGATAAAAATTTGGGAACTTAGTGGTCCTCGAACTCAACGAAATTTGGTAAGAGTTAACTGTTTGGAGATATCATCAGTGAGGGGACGTTTCATCATTATTCAGGCCCGCTTTTCTCATCATGCTACACTTTTTCTTAAAGTAGAATGATATGTTTAAAACAAAAGTTTTCTACATAAGAAAAATTCATAGCTAACTAGCACAAAATTTATACTACCTTAGAATACCTTACATTCAGTAAGAAATCATCTCGTCACTTGGGCCCGTAGCTCAGCTGGATAGAGCGGCGGCCTCCTAAGCCGTTGGTCGCGGGTTCGAATCCCGCCGGGCCCGCCAAAAAATTCTCAAATATCAAAGGATATTGTGAGTTTTCTCCTTACTGGGGGTTATAATGAGTAATAACGTATTCTCGGTAGCAGCACCCTTTTTAGTAGAGGGCGAAGGTGTATTAGAGGTTCTAGATGGTGCAATAGAAGTGTTCGGAATCTCTATTAGCGCTGGAGAAGAGATCTTTATTCCTCAAGGAAAGGTTTTTCCGTGCATTGTATCTGGTAGCGCTAAAATTCGTTGCAAAGGCTGTCGTATACGAATACCTAAGACGGAGGTCTTCCCAAGAAAGTGGTTTGAGGCGCTAGATATAATCAGAAAAATGTTAAAAGAGGCAAAAGTAGGGCCATTAAGAATAATTGTAATTGGATATGTTGATGTAGGAAAAAGTAGTTTTATCTTATATACTGCTAATAAACTCATAGAATTGGGATATAAAGTAGGGCTAATTGACGCAGACATTGGTCAAGCAAAATTAGGCCCTCCGGGAGTGATCAGTGGTGCTATCTTGGATAAGCAATTACTTGATTT
>JAHKLF010000206.1 GCA_029856615.1 Candidatus Njordarchaeota archaeon | reverse complement strand
TAGAAAGAATAAGAAGCAGAGAAGAGAAATTACTTGGCGATATTAAAAATGAGCTTCTAGCAAAAATAGATGATTGGATAAATAGGGTACGAAGAAAGGGATTAGATGCATTCTCTTAGAAGGTTTTTATTCTCAATAGTAACTATGAGCATATTTTGTCTTGAGATAGATAGGAAAGAATTTTTATAATTTTAAAACATTTTCAAGAAAGAAGTGTGAAGTATCCATCATAATAAGGTGTATTAAGAATGCCTATCATGGCGTATATTCTTCTTAAACTACGTCCAATCCCTGTAGACGAATTAGCTAGAGAGCTTAAAAGATATGAATCAATAAAAAGCTGTGCTATTGTTACTGGTGAAATAGACGCAATTTTATATGTGGAAGTTAAAGATACAAAAGAACTCTTTGATTTAGTAAAGAATCTACGAGATTTGCCCTTTGTGCTTGAAACCCGGACATCCATAATCATATCGAAATGTCTCTAAGAAAAGCTTAAAAATATTCTTAACTATTTTTTGATTGAAGAGTATATTTGCATTAAGTATTGATATGGAGGTTAACGCTTCGAAATGTTAGGAATTCTGATCGATATTCTGGTAGTTATATTCGTGATATTATTCTTCTTGAAGGCGCGTAAAGAGTAAAATGATAACTAGGACATTGTCGAATTAGAAATGTTTATAGTCGCTCATTAACAATTATTTTTTTAGAACACCTGAATGAGGAAGGGCTTAGTCGCTGATGCTAATGATGAGGCGGGTTTTCAACCGAGGGAGAACACTTGGAAACTTTTGATGAAATATATGAGCTTGAAGAACTTAACGAGGATATTGATGAGGATACACTACTACTTTTTAAAGATATCGCACTGAGTACTCTACGTGACATAAAGAGGAGTCTTAATCAAATGAAATCCCTACCTAAGCGGAGTATCGATTATAGAATATTAGCTTGGGATCTTGAGAGAAGAGCGCATGAAATAAGAGTTATCATTGAGAACATAATTGGGGAAGAGATTGCGATGGAGAATATAGATTATGAATCGCAGAATAAAGGAAAATCCTCGGATGACATAATAGATACTCTGCTTAAATTAGTGACCATTGCTGAAGAGAAACTAATAAATGATGAAATACTGGAAGGAATGGCTTTTATTCTAACTATTTACGAGATATTATCCACGATGCTCTGTGGCTGGTGTATATCAGATGCTGAATGATTTCTTTACTTGGAGAGGTTCATGAGTGATAATAATTCGCTTTCTTCTCAAGAAGACATGAGCGATGTCGATACATTAATAAAAATATCCCAAAAGATCGATGGAAATGGTTATGGCGCAGCGAGAGTTTTAATGGGAGCTTATATTTATGATGATGGAACAGTAATTGCAATAGATAGAGTTCCTCGTGATCCTCTAGAGCCCCTGCCAGGGAGGATAAGATTATTTATCCCATACGGTCTATTACGATACAATAAGGGAGTTATCATAAAAGATAGGTTCGGAAAACTTGCATCCAAACATTTCTTTACCGAATTATGCTATAGGACTTTGAGATACGAAGGCAGACCTTGGCTATGGATGGAACCTCCTGGACAAGCTATATTAGAGAGAACATCAGTTGAAATTTTAAAAGATGGTATTGAGCTTAGGTTAGATTTTATTCCTCCATATAAAGGTAGGAGAAAGATATCTGGAGGCAGACTGAGAAGGCTTTTTTCCGAAACTATACCACGAATTATACGCGAGTTAACAGCCACGGAAAAGAAAAGATCTTTCCTTAAACTGATACGAGATACTCTCGAAGATCAGGAGGTATTAAGAAGAAAACTGGAGGAGGAAGGTTACATAGCTTTTATCGCTAATGGCGCGGTATTGCCTCGTCGGGGGGATACTGATTTTCCCATGCCTAATGCGGTACCATTTGAAGCTCCAAAAGAGTATACTACGGAGTTTAAGCTTCCTAATCATGGGCCAATAGAGGGGTTATGCATTAGAATGAATGAGATCTCTGTCTTTGTAGGGGCTAATTTCCATGGAAAAACTACGATTTTAGAAGCACTGGCTGTTGCTCATTATAACCATATTCCGGGGGACGGAAGAGAATTTGTAATTTCCGTAGATGAATTGCCCTTGATAATGGTTGAGAATAGGAGAGTAGTAAGAGGCGTTGATATTTCGGGGTTCATAAGAATCTTACCAGGAGGACCAGATCCATCGAACTTTACAACGAATAATGCGAGTGGATCTACTTCTCAAGCGGCATCTCTAATTGAAGCATTCGAATGTGGCGTAGCTGGGGTATTAATTGACGAGGATAGTAGTGCGGTGAATTTTATTTTGCGCGATGAATATCTCAAGGGAATAATTCCTCGAGATCTCGAACCAATTACCCCCCTAATAGATCGCTTGAAGGATATTAAGAAAAGGAAGATAGCGGTTATCTTTGCCGTTGGCGCGCTTGGGGAAATATTGAAGGTAGCAGATTGCGCGTATGTGGTTAGTAAATATAGGATAAGCGAGGTTTTGAGCAATAAGAAAAAGAGCTTACAGACTAGCTATGGCGGATATAGTGAAAGAGAGAACGAGCTGGCAATCAAACAACGGATACCCAAGCCGGGATCAATACCAAATGGCAAAGTAAAATTGATAAGTTTTGATGAAGTCACTATTACATGGCATGGAAAAAGAATTACAGTGAATTTGAGGGGGAGCATAAGAAGGACTTTTAAGGAGAAATCCCAAGTTAGAGCTTTAGCGTATGCTATAACCTATGCTAGTAAATATGCAGATGGTAAACATACATTAAAAGAAATTGTAGATGCTGTTATATCTGACATCAATGAGTATGGGCTAAGCATCATAAATCCTTATCACGATGAAATGATAATTAATCTGTCAATGTTTACAAGGTATCAGCTTTTTTATGCTTTATCGAGATTGCCTACACTTAGAATTAAGTGAGAAGATGTCTTCTCACGAATTCTTTAACTCTAATATATGCTTTTTCAATGATAGGTGGACCGTGGCCTGGGAGTAATGCATTAAAATTAAGCTCTGAGAGTTTTTTAACTGAGATTTTTTCTTTTTCTTGGTCTTTAGTGTATTTAGGATCAGGAAATCTTGGATTTCCGTACTTATCAACTACTAAGACGTCCCCCGAGAATAGTAAATCATTCTCCTTATACAAGATAATGGAGCCGTCAGTATGACCTGGAGAATGTATTACTTGTAGACCATTTAATACATCTATCATCTCTCCTCCCCTAAGTAATACAAGGTTAGGCAAATCTTCTGAGAGATAAGTAAATTTTCTTAGTAGAGTAAGATCTTTTTCATGAATTAAAACCTGGGCATCAGTTATATCAATAAGTTCTGGCAGAGCACCTACATGATCTAAATGGCCATGAGTGAGTATGATCATACGGAGATCCTCTGGTGAGCTTCCAAGTGATTCGATGAAGTCCAAGATTCCTTCATCGCTTCCTTCTAAACCACAGTCTATTAGCGTTAAACCTTTCTTCTCCTCAATTACATATATATTTCCTCCCCTAACCTTGTTTCTAAGAAGATAAATATTAGGCAACACTAACATATCTCT
>JAHKLF010000205.1 GCA_029856615.1 Candidatus Njordarchaeota archaeon | reverse complement strand
CGTTCCCCTATCGCTATTAAGGTCACTGAAAAAGCATGGTTTATTGGAAGAAATGTTAAAAGCATAGAAGAAAAAACCGGTGTGAAAATACTCGCTATTATGAGGAATAATAATTGGATTCGCATCACTAATGACACGATTATTCAGTTGAATGATTCATTACTTATATTCGGCGAACCAGAGAATCTAAGAAAATTAATCGAAAGCATAAAGTTCGCTAAATAGATATGGGGGAGAAATATGCAGAAAGCCCTAGTAATAGGGGCTGGACCCGCTGGTCTTAGTGCAGCTTACTATGGAACCCAATATGATATAAAACCCATCGTTCACGAAGCAGATACAAAAAATCTCTGGCCTTCGAAGCCCTGTGGTGAAGCGATACCTTTTACCACATTAGAATATTTGCCTAAAGGAATAGATAAGAGCTTCATTTTGAATAAAATAAAGCGAGCAGTCTTCTATTTTAATGGTGAATTCTTAAGAGAGCTAAAGGATATGCCTTTATTAGAGGGATTCGTCATTGATAAGAAGTCTATGCTTGAAGAGATTGCGAATGCAGCAATAGCAGAGGGTGCTGAAATTATTTGGGGAAAAAGGTTTCACATACATGAGATAAATGCCGCATTAAAGGACTATGATTACATAATAGATGCTAGTGGACGAGGCTATGTAGCAAGACACTTCTTAAATTACGATCGATACGAGTTAATACCAGTCCTACAAGCTTATGCTAAAGGAGATACTATTCCCGAAGACACTATAGTACTGTGGGGAGTAGACAAAGGTTATGCATGGGTGTTTCCTAGAGGGAATATGTATAACGTAGGAGTAGGTGGATTCTACAGGAATCCAAATGAATTACGAGCTATACTAATGGGAGTTTTACGTCACTTCAAATTAGACCTCATACCAAATATTCGCGGATCTGCCGTGAGCGTTGGAGGACCAATAAAAAAGCTAGTTAAGGGAAAGCTACGAGTCATCGGAGAAGCCGCAGGAATGGTCATGCCCACAACTGGGGAAGGAATAAGATTTGGATTAGCAGCTGGTAGGATAGTATTTCGTGGCGATTATGAGAATGTTTTTTGGAGAGAATTTGGGTATAAACTAATTAATGGTAAGCGCGTCTTACACTTGTTATTGCGCATTAAAGATAAAACAAAACTCGCAAGAATTGTCAGTGATAAAACATATTATGAGTTTTTTGAAGGAACAATCAGTTTTTATAAGGTGTTAAAAGTAGCCTTATCGTATCTAATTAGGAGGTGACCATATAAAATGGAGCCGCCTAAGATACCCAAATGGAAAGCTTTCCTTTTTGCTGCCCGTATTCCTTTTCTCCAAGTAACAATAGCTTCGGTCATCATGGGAATATTAATAGCTTTATCGCATACTGGTACGGTTGATCCAATCTTAGCGATTTTAACGCTACTTGTCGCTATTCTGTTGCATTTGAGCGTAAATACTATTCATGAATATTACGATTGGAAATCGGGCACTGACAACATAAACGTTAATGCATTGAGGCCGTTTACTGGCGGCAGTGGAATGATTCAAATTGGCGCATTAACCCCAAAAGAGGAATTGACTTTTGGGTTACTAATGCTAATTATGGGATCCTTACTTGGACTGTATATATTGTTAAAAGTTATGATGATAGAGCTAGTAATTATCGGAGCTATAGCTATTGTCTCAATAGTATTTTATACGGGTCCTCCTCTTAGACTATCTCACCGAGGTTTAGGTGAATTCTCCGTTTTCCTTAATTTCGGACCACTAATGACATTAGGTACTTACTTAGTATTGACAAGAAGACTCCATGTAGAACCAATCTTAGCGGGCATGACTCTTGGACTTCTTGTCGCCTCAATTTTAATTATTAATGAGTTCCCAGACATCGAAGCAGATGCAGCTGTTGGAAAGAAACACTTAGTTGTCCGTTTAGGGCTTTCAAGAGCAAGATATCTATACTATCTCTCCACTACTTTACCATATGTGATAGTAATATTCTCCATCATTATGAACTTAATGCCAATTTATACCGCATTGACCTTCCTTGCATTTCCTCTTAATATCAAAAATATGCGTCACTGTCACAAGTTTTATGAGAAACCACGTGAATTACTGCCAGCTAACATAGGCACTATAAAACATCATTTGCTATTTAGTATCTTAATGATCGTCTCCTATATCCTTTATATTTTCATATAGGATGTCTTATTGCCCCCACATCTCTAAATTCAACTTATTTTAATATTTTCTCACGAAGAATATTTAGTGCCTCCTCAGGATCATGAATATCCATAACTGCTTTCTCAAGCGGGCACATCCCAGTTCTTGTTTTGTCATGAATAAACTCTACTAATTGAATATACTCAAACTGAATACCATAATTCTTAAGGACTTGTATTGCATGTTTACTCATAGTTATTGCTCGTACGCGTGTCGCTTTAAACCACGCTATAAGAAGCGCTGCTGCTCTTCCGACAATGCGATCTAAAACCTCAGAATTTTTAAGATCATTAATATCGCATTCTTCAATGGCTTTTAGAAGAGGAATTATACCAGCTTGCCTTGACTTATATATCACTCTCCCACGTTTAATGATTAATAGAGCATAATCTTCAAGCAGATCTACCCAATCTGACATATTTACAACCTAATAATGTAATATATTCTAATGAAGTTTCTTATCTGTGATATACTTATACGATATTTTTTAATAATAAATGGTAACACCTTTTTTCTGATTTGTATTACTTATGGTGTAAGAAAAATGCGTGCTATTCTCTTAATTTTACTTATCTCCTCTCTTATCTTTTGCCCCTCATTAGAAAACACTAGTACATATCTTTCTGATACAAAGCCTCTAGTGGTTACAACCACAAGCGTACTCGCAAGTATTGTTAAAGATATTGCAGGAGATCTCGTTGACGTAAAATATCTTGTATCCCCTTCAATGTGTCCAGGTCACTATGATGTAAAACCGGGAGACATAGAAACAATTCGATCAGCCTCTCTCATTTTAGCTCATGGAATGGAATGGGCAGGATGGTTGCGTGAACTAATAAACAGTGCTAATCAAACTGGAGATCTTAAAGTTCCTATTTTTAATGTAACAGGACCCTGGAACACTCCGCCACTTCTAAAGCAGAAATATACTACCGTTGCTAATTTATTAATACAGACTCTTGGCATTGATGTTGAAAGTCGTTTAAGTAGGTGTTTAGAGAGTATAGATACCGTAGATGCTGAATTAAAAGAAATAGCTAACGAGTATGGGTTTAATAACACCCCAGTTGTTGTTATGCAATGGCAGATAGCTTTCATTAAGTATTTAGGTTTTAAGATAGTAGCGTCTTATGGGCCACCAGAATTCGTGTCTACTCAAGATATTATTGAGATCGAAGAAAATGCTACATTATACGGTGCTAGACTTGTAATTGATAATCTTCATAGTGGGGTGGAATTAGGAGAGAGAATTGCTAAGGATGTTGGTGCTGTACATGTTGTACTCTTAAACTTCCCTGAAGCTGTGCCTGGAATTAAAAACGTCACAGATATGATGTTGTATAATGCAAAGATATTAGCAAATGCATTAAGTGAGTACG
>JAHKLF010000204.1 GCA_029856615.1 Candidatus Njordarchaeota archaeon | reverse complement strand
TTCAGAGCCGTCACCAATCTTCATTATGATCTGACGGCAAGTCTTTCATCATCTAATTCTAAAAACACAGGATAACCTTAATAAATATTTTTCAAGCTTTGTACTTCCAGTGGCTGAAGGATGGTATTAACTCAAATACTTTGGTGATATTATGCGTGGAAGCTCTCTACTCTTAGTGTTCATGATGATCATTCTTAGTATAGTAGCGTTAATAATACTTTTCTTTGATATAAATCTGCCAAGTTCGGGTATTGTTAAACTCACTATTAATTTTGTAATCTCCACAATAAGAAATACTGGATACTTAGGAATATTCTTTTTAATGACACTTGAAAGCGCATTAATCCCTATTCCAAGCGAGATAATTATGCCTTTTAGCGGCTATTTATGTTTTCGCGGAGAACTATCAATTCTGTTTGTAGTATTAGCTGGCACAATCGGTAATTTAGTAGGTTCTTTAATTGCTTACTTGTTAGGTGTTAAGTATGGTCGCGAATTCGTAGTGAAATACGGAAGATACTTCCTTTTGTCAAAGAAACACTTAGAAAAAGCGGAATATTTGTTTAACAAATACGGCGAGATAATCATTCTCATCTCCCGGATGCTTCCGGCAGTACGAACTGTGATCAGCCTTCCATCTGGAATTGGCCGCATGCCAATTAAGAAATTCTCTTTCTACACATTCGTGGGATCTATTCCATGGAATTTTGCTTTGACTTATCTGGGATATCAATTAGGTTCAGAGTGGCCCATAATATTTAAGATTATGGAAAAATTGGATATTTTGATTGTACTTGCCGTTATCGTGTTTGTTATATGGTATATAAAGAGTGAGTGATATTAGAAAGGTCTCTCCGGAATAATTGCATAATAGAATACCACCGAGAAAACTGCGGATATTATTAGAGCTATGAACGATCCAAGTGTTGGAATATTAAGAATTGTGAAAAGAGCTACAAAGAAAATGGCCGCTAATACGCCCGCTAGTACATACATCCATTTAGACCTACTCCATCTAAACCTGTTAAATAGATGATTTAAAAGCTCAACTCCTAAGACTTCAAGGAAAATTAGAAGCATCATAACCTCCCTTAATGAAGCTGGCGAATAAATCTTTAATAGCACATATATTATGGCAAACATAGCACCTACGTATAGAGAGAGAGCGAGACTCTCTGACAAGGCATTAATGATCTTGATGGTATAAGGATAGATAATTGCAGCCACTGCTACAAAATACATTATTTTCATCTCAAGTGATAAGGGGACGGGAATATAATAAAGAATTACTACCGTGAATATTAAAGATAGCACATACAGAGCAATCTGAGCTTTCAATGATAACCTATATGGTCTCGTTAGGTCCTCAACAATCTCAAATTTTATTTCCTCGCTTTTCATCGTTCTTTACCTCCCTCTACGGGATCTCCTACCCATCGGCACCGTGGGTAGACTGCCTGCTTTCCATTTAGATATCGTCTCAGCGTGTCTCTTTCTCCATTCAAGATGGCCCAGCATTATACTTCTTATAACATAGAATAATTCCCGTGGAAAAGGCATCGATCGAAATACCTCGGGTTTCTTTCCCCCTCGATATTCAACTATTATATCACCTACGGGGATTTCTCCAAAATAGTTATGAATTTTTTGTAGAAGACTCAGTCTAATATCTACACTCTTTAGATCTTTACGCGGAAGCCTACCACTCAGCTCATCAGCAAAATGTTTATCATAAGAAATCCCGCTGAGCGCACCGACAACCACTGACATTTTTTCGCGTGTATAACCTTTTATCACATTATTCACAGCATCAGCAAGTATTATCCCCATACCCAAAAAGAATAGCAAGATTACTTCTGGCCGTGCATTTGGAAAAATACGTGTTAGATACGGGGAAAGATCAATCATGTTAAGTACTTGTGCAAAGAAAGCCAATAAAGGTACTAGAATAAAAATTAACTGTATTAGGATATACAAGATATCAACTCTATATGGAGCCTCATAAGCACCATACAAAATGTTATCATCTTTAGTTATCCTTAAGGCTCTCGCATAGTCCTTTGGGGTCAGAAAAACTAAGGGGTCAAGGAGAGCATACTGTTTTTTATGCGGTATGAAAGCGACTATTCTTCTCGCTTCTAATGTTTTAAGTATTCTTCTTAAAGTGTCCTCTGTAATGTTAAGCTCGTCTGCCAGTTTATGTACCGTGAAATACCTCTCATCTAAATATTTTCGAATTAGATGATTTAATACTCGTTCATAGAGCGGATTCATACCCTTATTTAACCACTTAAGTGTTATAAGAAATGCCACAATAATTGAGGAAATGAGGCCTATTATGAAAAATAGGTCCATTTAATCACCTTTATTCTATATGCATATTACATATCTGCCTTTCTCTGAATAAAAATTTATTCATACCTATTTTATGAATATCTTTTAAATAATTACGCTAAAAGAAAAATATGGCCGCTATTGACACGATTGCTAGGATGACCAAAAAAGTCAAGATAAGAATAATTCTCCAGAACTGGCCAGATGTTTTAGCTAGACTTATCAAATGGCTCATGTAGGCGGTAATTTCTTTAATTCCCATCTTGCTTCTTCCGCGTATTCTTGATTTAAAGATATAAGGAACATCGGTTACCTTGCCATATTTGCCTCTAACAAGAATCTCTAGTAGTATTTTATACCCGCGAGGATTCATGTTTATACCTTTAATAACATTTTTCCTGATGCCAAAAAATCCTGACATTGGATCACTTGTCCTCCTTGAAGGAGGCAATAATAGATAAGCTAAGAGTTTCGCCCCCGCTGAGATTATCTTTCTCTTGAGACTCCATCCAATGATTCCACCACCTACTGTATATCTACTGGCCACGACTATGTCATTATCAAAAAGTGCATGATATATCTCGGGAATTTTTTCTGGAGGATGCTGAAGATCCGCATCCATAACAATTATTTTTTCTGCTTGTGCACTTTTTATGCCATCGATCACAGCCGTTGCAAGACCTCTTTTATAGATTCTTTTCAGAAGCCTGACTGGGTATTTTTCGTTGAGACTCATTACCCGCTTCCATGTACCATCGGGACTATTATCGTCTACAATTAAAATCTCATAGGATATTCTATGATCCTTTAGAGTATCAACAATTCTCTTAATTAATATCTCTATATTAGCAACTTCATTGTATGTGGGAACTATTATCGTTAACCCGGTAGATTTCATTACAGGCACAAAAGAGCCCCTAGGCAAACAGTATAGTTAATAGATATTTTTAGTTAAATGCTAAATATCGGTCATTGTTAATGGGTATTAAAAATATATCATAATGCATACTGGAGTACTACTATGAAAAATACAACACTGTGTATTATGGATCCTAGATCGGTATGCGAGGATCCTCCTTATGAGTCTTCATCACCATACTGGTGACTGTTCTCTCTACAGCACCAGAATCCAGTAATTTCCTAATGAAGCTCGATAAATGTTCTTCGTCTTTAAACCTTCCTATTAGGATAACATCATATTCCCCAGTGATCTCATATACTGCTGTCAATGTTCCTTCTTTTATTGTCATGTCAATCAAGTCATTCAATTTGCCAGGCTTTGCTTGTATCATTATTATGGCTGATAAGTT
>JAHKLF010000203.1 GCA_029856615.1 Candidatus Njordarchaeota archaeon | reverse complement strand
TTATAGCACTAATACCTGGTTTTCTAGATACGTGGATAGGGGTAGGAGGATGGTTTCTTAGGATTCCAATGCTAATGTGGTTGCTTGGATTAAATATAAATCAGGCCTACTTTGTAAATCAGACAGTAATTGCTGTTACTACAATTCCAGGGGTAATAGAGCATTACAGAAAGAAGCACGTATACTCAAAAGGCACTATTGTAACAGGTATAAGTGCAGCGCTTGGTGTGGCTTTAGGAGCATATGTGGTAGCTAAGTATCTACCAGCGGATATTCTGAAAATAATCTTTGGTTTTGCATGCATTGGAGTCGGTATCTATGTAGCGGATAGAACCATAAAAATGCGTGGAAAGCTTATTAAGCGCGTAACTATTGAAGAAGTCAAGCAACTCGAATGCGGCTTTAAATTGATTCTTCTTATGTTTCTAGCTGGATTCGCTACCGGTATATGTGGATTTGGAGGAGGCATATATTACCTTCCAATATACTTCTTTCTAGGATATCCAACTCATGTTGCCATAGGGACTTCAAGCGCGCAAATGATTATTACTGCAAGTGTTGGAGCATGCGTGTTAGCGTACTATGGTTTTATAAACATACTAATAGCTATATATGTAGGAGTATTCACGCTCATAGCATCCTGGATAGGTGCACGCTTATCAGCTAAGACAATGCCATGGATTCTCAGATTGGTATATGCGACTCTAATAATCCTGATTGGAGGCTATGTAGCAATTGATGGGCTGATGCGCGTATTGCTATAAATAAAACACCTTTCTTCTAATTATTTTGATTCAGCTGTTGTGAGAACCGTGATTTCTTTTCTCGAAGGTTTACTGTCGCCTGCATTAATTCTACCATCCGATTAACAAGTCGATCCACAAGTTTTAATGCTTCTCTATCGTTTATTATCTCTCCTCTCTTAAAAGCAAATCCTGTCACGCCTCTGAACCCTAAAATCATTTCATGTTTCAGCATAAACGCATGAATTGCTGAAATTGCGAGTTCAGAACCGTAGCCTCTACCGACGACGATCGCGCCTCCGACGATATTCTTTAATGAGCCTCTTAAACACCAAGTTCGATCAATGAAGAGCTTAACGCACGCTGATACGTTATTGAAATACACGGGTGAGGCTACTATAAGCCCATCAGCTTTAAGAAGACGGGGAATAAGAATTCTCGTCATATCGTCTTGTGTAGTACAAAACCCCCTATGCTCGAGGCAGTATCTGCAGGATTTACAGGGATTTATTTTCATCTGACATAAGTTGAATATTTCTACATTAACTCCTAATTCCTTTAACCTCCTAGCGGCTTTCTTCGTTAGGAACTCCGTATTTCCTCCCACACGAGGACTGCCCCAGACGCACATAACAAAGAATTTCATTTTGCATCCTCCGTAGTTGTATTGGTATTTTTAAATAATTATCCTACTGTCAGAATAAATTTCGTTATATTATCTCCCGTAATGCTATAAGAACTTGCGCATGAGAAATGCCTGATTATTGTAGTTTAGTTTGAGTATTTTCCCTTCATCCAATAGTTTTCTAATCACGGAATCGGAATCTAAGCCTGCTTTTTCGAGAAATTTGCGTGCGTAGTCGATTCTCATAGGGTGAACTGAGATTATTGATAATAATGCTTCTATGGGATCACCAATCATCCCAAAATCTGGACCCTCATATCCAGTTAAGAGTTCTACTTTTTCGTATCCCAATGCTCTTACAAATATTTCATGAGCTTGTAAGAGGATTTCCTCATTAGCGGGAAGAGCCCACTTCTCTGCGGGTGGTCTGGTTGGTATAGCAATATAAGCTTTGTGAATCCTCAATTTTGAGAGAAATGCTGCTATTGCTTGTATTTCGGCGATATCATCGTTGACATTTCTGATCATCATCGTTTCTGTGATTATTCTGCCCTCGAACTTCTTAGAGAAAACTTCTATACCCGCAAGTATTTTATCCAACACGAGCTTAGGATGAGGACGGTTAATTAATTTCCACTTATCATGATGAACAGCATCGATTTTGAGGGATACTGTGTCAAAAATTAGTAGATCCTCTTGCACATCGTTTCTCCATAGTAATGAAGCGTTAGTGAGTATTGCTATTGGGATATCTGTAATTTCTTTAATTTTCTCAGTAATATTTCTCAGATTGATATCTAATGTGGGTTCCCCATCAGGAACAAATGTTATGTAATCTATCTGTTGGCGCGGCGTAGCTATGACGTTACAAACTTCGTTGATGACCTCATTTGGCTCGTAGAATTCTCTTCTTTCAATTTCGAGATGAATTGTTTTCCCTAATTGGCAATATATGCATGAATATGAACAGTGTTTAGGGGGAATGTTATTTATGCCGAGCGACTTTCCAAGTCTGCGAGAAGGTACGGGACCGAATACATATTTTGTCATTATGAGCACCTGAGCATGATGAGCGGGAAAAGAGAATAATTTTTGGTTATAGTTTTTATTTGATCTTTGAAGAATGAAATGTTTACCTCATATATGTAGCTATTAATTTAATCCCATATTTTTTGGCTTCCTCTTCAGCACTAGGATGGATTAGGTAACCAAATATGACGCCTAATATCTCCTTATCTTTGAAGAACTTCTTTAAGAGTTCTAACGTTCTAGCAAATTTTTCTACTTCTCTAGCATAAATTCGTGATTTCGTTTCACCAATTACAATTACTTCCTTTTCATCACGTTTACCGACTCCGAAAAGATTAACTTGTATCTCAGCACCATCAATAGTGAAAAACCTAGGTACCAGTTCCTCAACGTATATTCCCAGATGCCTCTCCAACCAACCCGGAATCATAACTCTAGCAATATCTTCTAAACCAAAGCCAATGGTATCACTCAATCTTCCTACTTGGATAGCTAACTCTCTCACCGTGTTTGATAACCTACTAAGGCTCTCTTCGGTCTTCTTTTGAGCCTCCGCTAGCATGTTTAGCCTTTCCTCGGTTCTCCTTTGGGCTTCGGCCAGCTCGTCGACTCTTTGGGCTAGCATGTTTAGCCTTTCCTCGGTTCTCCTTTGGGCTTCGGCCAGCTCGTCGACTCTTTGGGCTAGCATGTTTAGCCTTTCCTCGGTTCTCCTTTGGGCTTCGGCCAGCATGTTTAGCCTCTCTTCGGTTCTCCTTTGGGCTTTTGCTAGCTCTTCTAGTATTCTGAGGGTTTCGCTTTGGATTTCAGCCATTTTGTCGATTTTCTTTGATAGTTCCTCAACGGTTTTTACTAGTTTATCGAATTCTTCTCTTGCGACCTTTATTTCCTTTACTTTGTCCTCGACTACCTTAGTTATAAACTCGTATAATTCTGGTGTTATTGACATCCACATCACCTATTTGATAGTATAATGGTGTTTAGAAACTATTTAAGCGATTAAAAAATTGTTTATTGCCATTTCACTGCACTAAGATGTGGTAATATTCTAACTTTGCATTGATTTCCATATCTCGACTTTTTCTTCTAAATGATATACACGGGGTAGTAACTGTAGATAGATTGTATCCATCTTTCTCTTAACGTGCTTGCCGCATACTCCTAATACGTCTCCTAAGAATAGTAGCCTTTTTTACAATTCCCCATCTTTCCAAATAATTATCAGTCAATTTAATGTTCGAATCCTGATAAATT
>JAHKLF010000202.1 GCA_029856615.1 Candidatus Njordarchaeota archaeon | reverse complement strand
TTGCTCCAAAATTAATTCATGCACGCAAATAATACCGAGTTAGAGTAGCTCCGAGAGGAGATCTTCTCGGCATTGTATGTCAGCAATTAACCCTAATTTATCACTCATTACAGCGAATGCCATCTTAGGTGTATTATGATATATTCCTATGTTTCCAAGTCTGTCTATTGCAATTGCTCCGCCACGACCGTTTACTTTTTTCTCCATGTATCTTATTCCCATAACCACGGCTTCCTGAGCAGTATATCCGCGAGATATTAGATCTATGATGCTTTTTGCTAAAACAACTTTCATAATTGATTCACCATGGCCTGTGGTAGAGACAGCCCCGAATTCGTTGTCAGCGTAAGCGCCGCAACCTATCAATGGGGAATCTCCTACTCTGCCCGGCATTTTCATGGGAATACCACCCGTTGATGTTCCAGCTGCTAAATTGCCTTCTACATCCATAGCTACAGCTCCAACAGTGTTTCCCTTATCTTCGAAAAACACTTTAATATCTATCTTTCTCCCCTTTAATTCTCGCCATCTTTTCCACTCTCTTTCGACAACTAGCTCTTGTGGATCTATTTCTTTTATTCCTATACTACGGGCAAATTTATTAGCACCTTCTCCAACTAATAGTATGTGATTTGTTAGCTCCATTACTTTTCTCGCTAAGACTATAGGGTTTCGTATATTCTTAACAGCTGCAACAGCGCCTGCCTTTAATGTCTTGCCATCCATAATAATTGCATCAAGCTCTACTTCTCCCTCCGCATTTAAGAATGAACCAACTCCCGCATCTACATGAGGATCCTCTTCGAGGATTTTGATAGCGGTTTCCACGGCATCTAGTGCAGATCCTCCATTTTTTAGTATATTATAGCTCATCCTTACAGCTTTCTTAACGGCTTGTAAATGGGGCTCTATTAGTTCATCTGGGATATTCCATGCTCCAGCATGCACGATTACTATTGGTCTAACCATGATTATTTCCTCCGGAATTCAGCAATAAACATCATATTTAGCTAAGGGAAAGCCTTAAAATATTTAATGACACATTGTACGAATGCATTACTATTTTTAAATATTTCTTATATCACTATGAAGCTAATTTTATAGTGATTTAGAAACTGATAGCCTTTATTTTCACTTTATATATTCTCTTCTCCTCTGAATCATAAGCATAACAGTCGAAATCTCCAGTGATACTACTTACTATTAACCATGGGATAGGCCATAGTTTCATGAATCTTAGGTCTCTTTGTGACGGATATGGATTTGCGGGATGAGAATGAAACATTCCAACTACTTCTAATCCTTTTCTCTCGGCATATGTTAAGATCCGATAGATATCTTCAGAAGCGATTTCAAATAATATCGGGGATTTCTTTATATTACGCCCGAAGGATAGTTCTTTCACAATTGCCGTTTGATTAATTATCTTACCTAGAAGTAATCCGCAGATTTCTATTTCAGTTTTTAATGCTGTTTTCACTATTAAATCAATGAAATGTTTAGGGATCTCTAATCTTCTTATTTTACTCATTATATCACACAACACAATTTTTAACTAGGACCAATGTGGCCCATGTAAGTTTGCACAATCACAGTTTGAAGGCCTGCTTCTTCTAGCACATTTTTAACTCTTAACATTTCTTCTACGGATGGTCTTTTGATATCCATTCGTCTAAATTCTGGTCTATAATCTAAAGCTACAACTTGTATATTAGGATCCATTGTAGCAATTCGTCTGCCTATTTCGTAAATTTCGTCCAAAGTTGGATAAAACGCTGAGTTGTAAGGAATGCCTATGCCGAGAAAAACTTTGTCTGGATAGTAATTATCAACGATATATTTTACTGCACGCCATGCTGTATCTAGGTATTTCTTAGCTAGAGTTTTATCGGTTATCCCAGTAATCAATTGGAACGTTTCTAGTTTTAAAGCTTTTAAATCAGCTCCAATATCCGTTACGCCTGCTTCAATTAATTCATCTATGTAATCTGGTGTAAGAAGAGTAGTATTGGTATCTAAATGTAATCTAGCTTTCTTATCGGGGTTTCTCCTCTTTAATTCTCTGAAGAATTCAATTAGCCATCTTCTATTTAATGTCGGTTCGCCACCGCTTATAGCCATTCTATCTACCCCATATTGTCTTCTATACCAACTGAGTATTCTTGCTGCCTCTGAGGGTGTTAGAGGTTTGAGAGCGCTGTTATAAGTCACGTGGAAGTTCTGGCAAGTTGGGCAACGGAGATTACAACCTGCAGAAAAACATGCAACCTCTATATAATATCCCTTTCTTTTAAGCCAATAAGGAGTGCCTACTCCTCCCACTGGGTGCGGTTGGAAGCCCTCTACTATTCTTAGTGGGGGGATCGAATTAGTGCTTGTATTTATGATCATTCCTTCTTTAACGGGGGTATGGCAACTCGGCTTTAATTCACCATCTATAAGCATGGCGCATGCGTAACATCCTCCTGTTTCGCATGGTGAGAAGAAGGAACCCTTTTCTGGATAACGTGAATATCTGAATCCAATAAGCTCTAAGGCTCTCTTTACAGTGATATAATTCGGAACTTCAAATTCTTGACCATCAACTATTATTTTTATAACATCCCTTGGTTCATCATCCACAATGGGCTTTATAGCTTCATTCGGACATGCTAAGAAGCAGGCTTTGCAACCAATGCATTTCTGGGGAGAGGGGCATAGGACTATAGTAGAACAGATACCACAATTGGTGCATTTACTCATATCTTTTACGTATTTCTCGAAGTTCCTCATAGAGTTCCTCTTTTATACTGATTCCAAATTTTCGCATTATGCTAAAATTTAATCATAAGAGTTTTTCAGTATTAAAAATAAGTCTTAGAAAAGAGATATATAATGAACTAATATGCGTGGTTTTTAAACGTATAGGATTTTTATCTGGTAATATCTTATAACTAAGTTTGATGAGAAAAAGCTTAAAAATTAGATTAATCTAATTACAATTATGATTGTAATATTATAATTTGTGATGTCAATGAATGCATTAAGTAGAATCGAGTTAACAAAAGCTCTCGAGGATTATCTTAAGGCTATCTATATAATCCAAGCTATAGAGGGTAAAAAAGTTGTTAGGGTTAAGGATATCGCATCTCTGCTTAATGTAAAGATGTCTTCAGTAACGGATGCGCTAAGGAAATTAAGTGATCTCGGATTAATAAATTATAGTAAGAGGAACTATGTAGAACTTACACCGAAGGGCGAAAATATAGCCGTAAAGCTCTATCAAAGATGGGAAGTTATCTTTAAGTTTCTTCGTGATTGGCTTGGTGTTGACGAGGATATAGCTAAAAAGGATGCTTGTAGGATTGAACACGTCATTTCAGAGAAGACATATAATGCAATAAGGAGAAAATTAGAATAAATAAATCGCCACTTTTTACGTCTTTACGAGGGACGTTATTTCTCTATATTATTAACAATGATGAGACATTGACTTTTTCTGGGGATTACTTAACGATTAGCTTTTTGTAATATACGTTTTTAAGCGTATACTAATGAACGAAGAGCTCATCCTATAATTGTGTTGTTAAGTAAGGGATGCCCGAGAAAATTTTGGAGCCTCATTACTCGTGTTTGGTATGTCCAGCATGCCACGGCAAAATTTTGTACCACATTCACATTAGATCACTCC
>JAHKLF010000201.1 GCA_029856615.1 Candidatus Njordarchaeota archaeon | reverse complement strand
GGTCTGCTCTTGGCTCAGCTTTTGGAAGTCCTCCCTGAGTTCTCTCATTTCCTCTCTCAGTCTGATTTGCTCCTGACTCATCTTGTTGAAGTCTTCGCGCAGTCTGGTCTGCTCTTGGCTCAGTTTGATTAGCGAATCTCTTATCTCAGTTTGATTTTTTAGCATCTTGTTGAATTGTTCCCGTAATGCTCTGAGTTCTTTAAGTATCTCGGATTTCTCTAAGATCGGATAGACTGCCTTTGCTATCTTTTCTAGAATCTCGCGTCTCTGTATTATCTCTTTTATGACATCCTCGACTGTAACCATTTCCATTCTCCGTACTTAGTCCCTTAATTAGATATTGAATATCTTTATGATATTTAAAGAAGTATAAAAAATAAAGTTGATTCTGATCCGTATGTTATATTTATATAAACATCATCGTTAAATAGATTATTAATAACTGAGGTGATAAAAAATGACTGGTCATATGATTAGAATAATCGCTTATTCAGACTTTAACAAGATTTTTAGGATTTTGGTGGGAGAATTTGGGCAGATATACTATAACTTGTTTAACCAGAATGAAGTTAGAAAAGTTGGAGTGATTCTTGGAGAAAAATACTTTTTACGCACTGGGTCTTTTGCAGCAATTGCAATTCTCCTTGAGGAAATTGGTGAAAACAAGTGTCAATTGGACATAATTTCATATGCTGGTGGAGAGGGATTGCTAGATCTTTCTTATGGTTCGCATCCAAGTTATGTGCAAGATGTACTGAGATTTCTCAGGAGGAATAACATAACATATGAAAAGGTTATGGAGATAAATTATATGTCTAGTCGAAAAATCCCAGTTGACATTCAGCGAAAAATCGCTAGTCTTTAAAAATGAATATTAGAGATTACAGAAGAAAGCGTATTTTTGATGCCATAACTCCTATTTTTATCACTTTTTATCTTAAAAACATTGTTCGTGAAGAATTCTAATTATAATGTAGCGAATATTTAGCCTCTTAATCTATCTCTTACTCTATTAAGTGCTTTATCTACATCTTCAAGCCCTAATTGTCTTAAGACCTCGCTTCGGGGAATACCGTATTCATCATATCCCATCTCTTCGTAGTACTTCTTCCGAAGCTCATCTACTTCTTCCTTTGTAATACTTTTACCTTTTTCGGGTCCCGAAGGCAGAGGTTCATAGAATCTTGGGGGATTATCATCGTGTATCCTTGGATCCCAGAAAACATCTGGTCCACCTAATAGGAGTAATGCTCGTTGGAGATGGATTATTCTTAAACCCATCTCGTTTATCCATTCATCTATAGTAACTCGCCACCCAGTTATGGCATTGAGAAATTCCAGTAATTCCTCGAAACTCGTGACGAAAGTCAAAAACGAACATATAACCGCGGAATCTCTAAAGGCTGTGCGTAATTCTCCTTCAGGAGTCCTGGCTGGTAAATTCTTAACAGCCACCGATGTATGATCTCCTCCTTGAACAGATACCGCGTAGCTTATAGGACCAGTGTAATCGCGCCCGCTTCTTATCCCATGAGCTCCTACTGCTACTCCTTTAACGTGAATAGCATATTTTGATACATCGATGCCCTTAATTTCACTAATTTTCATAGCTGCTCGATACGTTCCTTCGGCAAGGATATTTCCGATTCCTTCTCTATTTGCTATCATTTTTAAGAGTTGTGCGAACGCGTCTGGGTCCCCCCATTGTAATTCTATGCCGCCTAAATCCTCTTTTGTCAAAATTCCTCTTTGGTATAGTTCAGCTACAAAGCCTAAGAGGTTACCAGTATTGATAGCGTCCAATCCGTATTCATCGACGAGCCATGATAGATAAATTATGCTTTCTGGATCAAAAATACCGAGATTTGGACCAAGATATGCTTGGAGTTCATAATCTGGTGGATCTGTAACTGCTCCCTTATATTTTCCATTCCGTATGTATGATATCTTCATGCATGTTAGTGGGCAACCATAATCACCCCAGTATCTCTTCACCCAATATTTCGTTTCGAAGTTAACAACACTAATACGTACATCGTTATGGAATTCCTCCTGCCAATTCTTAACTGGTTCGGCGCTTATCTCGGCACCAACATAGTATCCTCCAGAGCCAGTACCCCAGTGCCTAAAGGTGATATCTTCGAATATCCTTCTCCAAACTTCCCGTATTCTCTTCCTTAATTCCTCGATGTCATAAACGGGAGGCATAGAATTTGTACCCTTAACTACTATAGCTTTGAGATTTTTTGAGCCCATTACTGCCCCATAGCCACCATAACCTGCTGCATGCGTCCATTTAGCCATTACTGCAGCTGTTCTAACTCTATTTTCTCCAGCAGGTCCGATGTATATAATACTTGGTTCCTTGGGAATTCCCTTGTTTGCTTCTCGTTTTCTGAGTTCTGTGTATATCTTCTTTGTGAGTATCCTTACAGTTTCTGAGCCTAATTTGCCCCATAAGTGTTTTGCATCCCTGATCTCTATTTCATCATTATAAATAAATATATAAACTGGTTTCTCTGCTTTACCCCTAATTATGATTCCATCATATCCAGCAGTTTTTAATTCTATACCAACCTCCGATGAAATAGTGGATCCTATCACACCGTTACTTTGAGGAGACTTGCCAGAGATGCATATTTTTATCCCCGGATAATATCCAGTCATAGGACCCGTTAAGACTAAAAAGAGGTTTTCTGGACTCAGAGGATCTATTTCATCCCACCTAGCTCCTATTTCTTTCCACAAAATCCATGTCGCTAGACCTCGACCGCCTAAAAATCTTCTGAATATCTTATTGTTGATGTTTATTATCTTCACGTTTTCGGTTGTTAAATCAATGTCAATTAATTTTCCGTGGTAGCCATAAGGCATATTTACAGCACCTCTTTATCCCCATAGATATTCTTAGCTAACAAAACTGCCTTGTAATATGGATCCACAGCGTAAGTCTTACGAGTATAATTAGGCGGTTTTTCAATGAGTCGTAGGGCATTATATCCAGCTTCCACACAAGCCTTGACGCATTCTGGATCTCCGTTACATAGATCACAGATTATAACATGATCTTTAGCCTCTAGGATCCGTGGAACATTCCCAGGACATGCCCTAATACATTCACCGCATACAGTACATTTCTCTACATCTACTAATACAGCACCCGTTTTTTCATCAACAGACAGTGCATTCTCTGGGCACACTTGTACACAGGGATAATCATGACACTGAACGCATGTATGGGGAATATTTATCCCAGGTACAAACTCAAAAACTCTGATTCTAGAAGCTTCAGGCCAGATATTTCCCTCATGTTTGAGGGAACAAGCTACTTCGCAAAGCCTACATCCGCTGCAGTTTAATGGATCTACTAGAATCCATATTCTCTCTTTTACTTTCATTGTAAACTCTCACCTTCATAATAAATGGGATTATCGATTTAATATCGTGGAAATTGGGCTTTAAAATTTGTAGAAATAAGCCGAAAATATCGTAAATTTGGCTATGATATATAATACACAATTATTTCGAAACACCGTGTAGTCTTGTTAGTATCTCAAAAATCGAGATCATTAGAATTAGTTATTAAAGAGAAGTTGGTTATCTCAAAAACTGGTCTAATTCTGAGTATGAATTAGGGTATGCGTTTTTATTTCTATGTTCACTTATTTTAAGTGTTG
>JAHKLF010000200.1 GCA_029856615.1 Candidatus Njordarchaeota archaeon | reverse complement strand
CTTAAATTATGTCTAAATCTCCCTTCTTTTCCAGATAATCTTTGAATGATTCCTCGTACATAAACATTTTCTACGCGAATTTCCCCGACCTTGTGAAGGCCAAATAAAGCTCTTATAAGTCTTTGTAATTTTTGCCAAAGCTGATCAATAACTTGTGACGGACCACCGCGCATTTTACTTCGTAGTTGTTCATTAACCCTTATAATGTCTCGTATCGTAATTGTTAGATGATCCTCGGAGCGTAATCCCTCGGAGGTTCTTACTGGGGGACGAACGTTAATAGGAGGCACCGGTAAAACAGTCAAAACAGTCCATTCGGGTCTAGCTAGATCTGGATGGAAGCCCAGTAATAATACATCTCTCTTTCTCTCCTCAGCTTCTTCAGGATCAGCGAGATCTGCTTCATAAATCTGGGATAATATACTTCTAACTTGAGATGGAGGAAGATAAATATTCAGATAATACTTATCTCCTTTTATTTCTATTCTTGGTCTCCTAGTGGATAAAGGCTGGATTTCCTCTCCATAGGTTCTAGGTCTTCTCTCCTCCAATATCTTTTGGGCTTCTTCTGGAGGGATCTCAATACGTTTTAGAAAGGTCATATCTTTCTTTGAGTAAATAAATTTGCCTTCTTTTTTGAAACCGCAGTATGGGCATTCTTTGACTTTTGCTGCTTCATTTAAAACTTGTTTAGAGATCACAAAACTAGGATAACCATACCTCTCTATGAATTTTTTCATTCTTTCCCAATAAGCTTTACGTCTGTCAGGTGGTAAAGTAAGTCTGCCGCAGTGTTCACAGATTGCATTGAGTGTTTTTTCTATATATTTCACAAAACCAGGGTGATACACCGGACTTGCAAGTTCTATATACCCAAAGTGACCCATACATCCGGTATCTCCTTCTCTCCTACGTAAACCACAAAAGGCACATCGCTCCCAACTATCTGGGGCACCAAGACGGGGATCCAGAGGACCTCCGGGAAATCCCCGTCCTTCCTCATCATACAATATGGGTCTATCAATGCGGGTAACAGCAAGCTTTCTGATTTCTTCGGGAGAAAATAGCCCAAATTGAATGCTAGATAACCTCTTAGGAACTCTAAAACGCATAATTACTCAACCCATCATGCAATTAAGATTAAGAGTAAAGAACAGTGCTCTTCACACTCAACGCAATATATAATGTATTGATACGATTAATTTTTCTAGTGATAAGTCTAAACTAAAATAATATGTCATTCGCTATTAAAATATATTAAAAGTTTTCTTTTATGATGGAGAGGCAAATGAGCGAGTTTTCATTGGCCAGAATAGGGCTTTTAGTCAAAGAAGGAGACGTTAAAAAGACGCATAATATGATTGTATACTTGTTTCAACTATGGCTCGAACGAGAAGGTGTTGGGCGGGAGAATATGAAAATTATGGAGGAGTATCGAGGTTTATCCCCCGATATTATAATTTATTCTGAAAGTGACATTATATCAGTATGGGAAATTATAGAACCAGATCAAGAGTGGGATTTATTAGTACAAGAAGTTCGTAGAAAACTTGAAAATATCGTATTAAGGGCTTATGCGTACGTATATAAGCCTCGCGCTATAGTTTTAACTAACGGTATTCAATTCTATATTTATGATAAAATGCTAAATCCGATTAGAGAAATCTTAGATCTCTCTAAAATTAATAAAAATGATGAAGAGGAACTGAAGCACTACCTTATCTACTAGGCTTTTAAATTCCTTAAATATTACGTAACTGTAATTAATGTGGTTACGTTTTTCATTAATGGATCGTGCTGCGTAATTTTTCACATTGTATGAGGTCTATTAAAGCGAGTATTATTATGAAAACGAAAAGTCCTATACTAGAAGCTGAAGCGAATGTTTCGTATCCGACAATTTTAATTGAAATAGTAATTCCCACTAGATAAAAGGCCATTGAGATAACGAGCGACTGGAAAAGAACACGGCTTAAGTCCCATCTTTCAATTATTTCATGCTTAACAATTAAGCTCCACGAGTGATAAGCCTTATTACTTGCTTCCACAATAGGCTCAAGATCTTTCTTCTCAATTGAGAGCTTTGCTAATTTCTCAATACCATGAGATATTTCTTCGAGAGCTTTCCGGTGACGAATGACTTGAGCTAGCTTTTTGCCTCGCACTGCGTACATAGCATATAGAATGATGCTTTCCACGACGTAGATTACTATAGCTAAGAATGCAAACAATAAGTAAGACTCAACGCTGCTAAGGAAGTACCATCCAATAATCATTGGGCTAAGTAATGTAAAGATGGAAAGTAGTGAAGAAAGAAAGATCTTAGTTACGTATGGTAGGAACTCATATAGAGGCGTATATAGAAGAAGGAATGTGAAAATAAATGATATTATAATGACTATTGCTAGAGCGTTAATCAGCGTATCCCAGTACTCTGGTAGTATGAATGGAATACCAAAAGTAATCGTGGCGAGCATGAAGAGGATTACGCCACTTATGACCTCCATGATAAGCGTCAGAATAGCTAGAAAATTTGCTAAACCTCCAGTGTAACGTATCCATTTTGACATAACTTACACCTTTTTAAGCTAAGACAAATAATTAGACATAAAACAGTATTTTTAAAGAGTGAGGTTTTTAAAAGCAAGATAAGATTTATAACCTCTATCAGCGTAGGTAAGGAATAATTTAGAGACGGTCGGGTAGCGCAGTTGGTAGCGCGCCGGCTTCGCAAGCCGGAGGCCGCGGGTTCAAATCCCGCCCCGACCACCATCTTTTTCTAGTGCTTCATAGTGGATGAGTTGATCATCAATATTTTCCAAAATGCAAACTATTTATTCTAAGCAAAGTAATTCATCATTTTTAACATGCAAAGAAAGTGGGACTGGGGATTATAATGGATTCAAAAGAAGACTTAAAACGCTTATTCGGGCGGAATGAATACGAAGTAGAATTCTTTAGGGAGAGAGGGTTCATTAGAAAAAAATGCAAGATATGCGGAGGGTTTTTTTGGACCTTAGACCCAGAAAGGGAAACTTGTGGAGATGTGGAATGTGAGGAGAAATATAGATTCATTGAGGGAAGAAAATGGAGTAAAAACTGGGATATTCATAATACGATAAAGAAGTGGACTGAATTCTTCAGGGAAAGAGGACATGCAGTATTAGATCCTTATCCCGTGGTCGCTAGATGGAGGGAAGACTTAGAATTTACTATAGCATCAATAGTTGCTTTTCAACCATGGGTCACAGAAGGAATCGTTGATCCACCAGCAAATCCGCTTGTAATTCCGCAACCGTGCTTGCGATTTGGGGGGGAATTTAGTGATGTAGACAATATAGGTAAGACTGGTAGACATCTAACCAGTTTTACCATGGGGGGACAGCACGTCTTTAACTCGGAAAAAACGTGGATTTATTGGAAGGACGAGTATGTAAGATATAATTTTGAATTTATGACAAAGGTTCTAGGGATTAAGCCAGAAGAATTAACTTATAAGGAAGACGTGTGGGCTGGAGGCGGGAATTTTGGTCCATCGTTAGAGACTTTTGCATATGGGCTAGAGATAGTGAATGGCGTTTTTATGCAATATAAATTTGCAGATACGGGGTATGAGGGGCTTAAGTTAAAGGTTCTAGATGTTGGATGGGGAATTGAGCGTATATCCTGGTTTATGCAGAAAACGCCCACAATTTATGAGGCTACGTTTGGTCCCGTTTTTGAATGGCT
>JAHKLF010000020.1 GCA_029856615.1 Candidatus Njordarchaeota archaeon | reverse complement strand
TTCTCAATAATATTGCGAGCAGAAGAGCAAAAGGCGTTTTTCCTATTCCTCCCTTTCCCGAAGTAAAGATTGCTACACCTTCTCTCAATACTCTTCCTCTCCGAGTATCCTTTCAAGATCTCTTAATATCTCCTCAAAATCCTTTAATTCTTCCTCAGATGGTAACGTAACCTCTTTCTTACGCCTCCTTATTCTTTCTTCAAGGATTCTTTGATAATAGGCGTGAACCTTCTTCTGTTCATATATTAATGATTCAAGGCAATAATTTAAAATATTTCTCGAAAACTTAGTAAGACCTAGCAAAATACCTAATAGGAAGTACATAGGGAGAATAATTGAATCAATCGTAATTATCCTTAAGAATGAGGCGTGAAGCGTATGTTGTAAGTATAGTATCGTAATCATGATCACTATTAGTAATTCAGATAAAACAAGCCCCCGCAAAGATCTCTTCATATTTGCCATATCATGAATAATTACTTCAGATTCCCTCTCGGTCTCAGATTCTGTCGTATGGGATAATGTCCAACTAATTAGATCTGTTAACTCTTTATCCAGAAAATTCATGTAATATATCGCTGGAACTATGATTGATGCTAGAATAATACTAACAGCAATTTCAAGCGTCGGAGATAAATCAAAGATTCTAATTATATCTCGACTGTATACTATACCCGCGCTACTCAGAAAGAAGGGTAATATCCATATTATGGGAGAACTCTCTATGGGTCTAACTTTTACTTCAAATAGTATTTTATACCAATTTAAGAGCATCTTCCCAATAATGATGCCAGCGAATAATACTAAACCTCCTTCTAATAAGCTTAACAATAAATCGCTATCGCTAAGGATAATTCCTCCATCAATTATAAAGAAAAGGATCAGTGTCACAATTAAGATTTGAATAAACGTTGAATTTCTTAATGTTTTATAGAGCTCTCTTTGTCTCTTCATGATACTAGGTCTAAGGAATTTAATTTTAGGAAATAATATCTCATTTATACCTGACGCTAAGAAATACACTGCTACTATTTTAAAGAAAAGAGATAAAGTGTCTCTCGTAAAGTATATAACACTAAGCAGATATATTAGAATAAAGATTAGAAGTTTAATAAACGCTCTTGCGATACTAATTTTTATCTCAAGAAAACCCTCATATGTGTCTCTGCTTAGACCTCTCAATCTTAATCCTCTCAATTTATAACGTAAATATGCTCTCCACACATCTATTATACTTTTTTCAAATATAATCAGAGAATTTGAGAGCAGAGAAGTAGTGGTAATTAGAATAATGAGGCCTATTAAGGCGAGAATACCTTCCCATAACATTTCAGCAAAAAAGGGAGAGATCATTACTATAACTATCATAAATACAGTGACTTTTATAATTTTTCCGTGTACCTCTAAATAATTCCTAACTTCATCTAAACCTTCACTAAGAATTATATTAGCAGTATCACTTAACAATTTCTTCCTCCCATCAATCCTTAATTTCTAAGGATTGTATCTCATTATCATTTTTCACTACTAAACTGTACTATATAAACAATAATTATCGCATACTATCAATACAGTCGTACTTCTAAGAAATTGAAATAGGATAATTATTAGTAAATATATTCTTAAGAGAATACAAGCTCATGATTAATTTGCATTAACCGTATTCATTAAGAATATAAGAATGCATTTTTCCTTAAAGCGTATCTTTCGATGTGAGCTGAATTGAAATCAACACTTCACCCAATAAAACTCACAAAATTATTTGATTTAGTATTGGTGATACAAAAAAAGAGGAATATCTCTACTAAGCAAGCGCAAAAAATATTAGGTCTTAAATCGCGTGCTCGTGCCACACGATATATAGATACAGCCAAATGGCTACTCAGTAAACTTGGCACCTTTAAGGGATCATTTGATGATTTTATTGAAAAAATTAAAGATGTCCTTGAACAAGAATTTAAAATATCTAAAATCCTTGCAGAGATGTCCTCTAGACATATCAATGCAAATCCTCTAGCATTAAAAAACGTCGCTAGAGACCTAGGAATTAATATTGATATCAAAACGGCACGCGCTCTATTCACTTTATCTAGAGAATTAGGATTATTATCAATAGCACAAATCTCTGTATTTACACCAACTATCGAGGATGTCGTATTGAATTTTATAAGAAATCGCGGAACTGTTCTATTTCTAACTATAGAAAAAACATTTCCAAATGCACGAGAAATCGTGCTAAAATTATGGTTGCGCGGATTCATTGATATAGAGGGGATAGAGGAAATCGGCTTAAAACCATCTCAGATAACTGATCCGGACAGAATCCCAGCGGACATCGTTCCCAGTGATTCGCGATTCTTAAGCTTCTGGGTTGATGATATCTCTGGTGAGCGCTATGCCTCGATAGTAATTCCCCAGAGATCTCGGGTGATAGCTAAATGGTAAGAGTGGAAGAAATCCTAGAGAAACTTATAAATCTTGGAATGAGAACTGATAAAAAAACGCTTAAACGCGTATATCTTGCTTGGTCTTCGGGTTCTGTGATCGATGTACCCTTTTCCGAATTATCTTCATTTATAGTATTGCATAAGCAGATATTAGGTTTTCTTAAGACTGCTATAAAAAAACTTCGCGAAAAAAAATGGTCAGGATTATTCGTCATAACTGGTGATTCAGAAAGTGGAAAAAGTCAATTTTGCAAGTTCCTTTATCATGAAATAAGAAAATTAGGAGAATCGATCCCTATTTTCATAAATGCAAAAACTCTCCTTACAGAAACTATGGCTTCTGCGATAAGAGCTAGGATACAAGAAGAGAAAATAATTAGCAAAAAACCCTTAGTCATAATTGTTGATAATGTCGATGTTCTCATACTTTTTGAGGACATGCGAGAAAAGCTAATTGATTTTTTAAATTTCTCTCAAAAGTTGCTTAAAGGCAATGTTTCAGATATAGCATCTTATCAGCCAGTATGCCTCGTATATGTAATGAGTATAGGAGCTTGGATTAGATTAAATGAGTATATTCAACGTAATAGGATATGGCCTAATTTTGCGCTAAAAACGACTACTTTAGTTCAAATAAGATGGTCATTAAAAGATTTAGAGAATGCATTATTGGATCTAATACCAAAAGTTTTAGCGATACTATATACATTAGGGAAAAACAACATCATTACGCTAAGCTATGAGAAAATTCTACGCCACCTAAAGATAATTCGCGAATACATAATTACTGTTAGTAAATTAAAATTGCAAGATAGAAAAATCACCAGTTTGGCCGGATTAATTAAAGCAACGCTTGATGAAAGTATTTTTATAATTAACCATTTGTTAGTTCCAGAAACAAGATTATATGGAAGAAAAGCACACAAACAGATTATAGAAAAATTTATTAGATATGTTGAGAAAGCGGGGAAAGTTCATTGGGAGCACGCAATTGACAATGTTATATTTTCTATGCGCATCAATTTAGCAGAGGTAAACACTCACACGAACACAGATTGCGTATTTAGAATAACAATTGATTGCTGTCTCACTTTTCCTGCTAAGAGATTCTTTAAGATTCATACGAAATTTCTTATTATACCTAAGTTAATGAAGAAAACGGAGGAATTATTAGGTCTCATGAATCAAAATTACGATCTCGTTATTTTAATTAATGAGATCTATGATAACGGTTCTAAAGTAACCATAATCCGAGATACACCTCCTATTTTCGTTATATCTTTGCCCTACAAACTTGTAAAATTCTTCCTCATTTTAGATGATGAAGGTATAAAGAGACTATTAGATGACATACTCCATGTTAAAAATAAACTACAAAATACCTTAATTGTTCTTGCTTTAATAAAAATTGCAGAAACCTTATTTAGCAAAAAAGGAATCCCATGGAAATTAGTTATAAATCTCTTAGCATTATCGTGGTTAATGAGCATTAGACTATATGGTAAGCGGACAATTTCAGAGAAAAATCTTTTATTTAGCTTTCAAACGTGTATGCTACCCATCATAAAAGCGCTTAAAAAGGATATAAAGGAAACGATAAGCATTCTACTGGCAGGTGCACTCAGTAGATTAATACGCGAGCATTTAATTGAACAGGTTATGCCCGATGTCTACTCCATTAACGTGAACAAACTGAATATGGATTTCTTGTATCTAATGTCTAAAACATTGACCCAGGAGATATTGATGAGATTAAAGATCATGGTTTGATATCATTCATATAGATCCCTAAAAATGAACTTAGCGAGCGCACAAATTATAGCATCCTCAAATGCTCTAACTCTATCATAATGATTTTTAGTTAAAAATCCAATGGCACCGATCGTTTCTCCAATACCCTTGATTCCACTTAACTCTTCCATGATTTTTTCTAATTCTTCTATCTCCCTACTAGCTATTTTCTCCCAAATAAATTCTGGAATAGGAAGAGATATCGTTGATGCGATACTAAGTTTCGTTCCATCAAATATAGCTACCCATCCCTTTACAAAAACGCCGAATGAATATTTTACAAGCCCTCCCTCCATACCCACTGAGTAATCCGGTTGTATAAATTCAAAAGCTTTTTTGGCCCTATTTATCGCACCAAGAACCATTTCCTCATCGGATAATGGCTGGATGGATATTCCGGGATCTACTTTTACTGGTTTTATCCGGATGTTATCACCAAAAACTTTCTTGAAGGCTCTCTCAGCTGCTCTAATTTTGGCTGGGTTGCATGATCCAACAGCAACCTTCAGATAGTTCATAGTGACCCCTCATCAGTTATTCTTGTATAAGCTAATATAGTATTTTGTTGATTCAATTAAGCTACGTCCATATTCTTTTGTTGGTTCAATTACGGCCCCGTGGATATAATCATTCCAACTGTATATGATTATTACATCCGGGTTAAGGGAGAGGGCTAGATTCCACGATGATGCATAGTTTGAAAGAAGATTATCTACTACGCTTTTCTCTAAAGGATTCACTAAAAATGCAGGATAAACGGATACGAAAGATAAACCCCCACGTTCTTTAGATAGTTTATTAGTTAAAACCTGTAGCCTACTAACATTAATATTACTCATCTTATCTTCAGAAGGAATGAAAATTGATGAATTGAAGTCTAGAGAGAAATATATACTATCATTACTTGGCGGATAATATCTCCCCCAATCTAATATAACGTATGCCCCTCCTGCTTCTTCCTTAACGATATTGAGGATCCCCTGCCAAAAAACACGTAATGCATAATTAAACGCGTTAATCCAATCCTCTATAATTATGTCGTTAGATTTTATGAAGGAAGTATAGTTCTCTGGGTAGAAGAGTAGAATATCTGTTACTGAATCTATACTAGCGTTCCATCGTTTTGACAGAAAATTATACACATTATCTTCACTTACATTATAGGTTACTTGCAGATAATCCAAGAGAGAGTAAGCTAAATATACTTGTCCATCGATACTCCAATCTGGCAAAACTCTGCTAATTCCTCGGATTATTATTACTGGGAGATTATTCACTTTTAAGTAATATGGTGAAGAGAAAAAGGATGTTAGTTGCACCAATTCATCCGCTATAAGAAACTTAGTATTCTCTTTAAGAGCATAATAGCCTAGTATATATGTATTATTAGGCGCCATTGGGGCCAATAATAGGCTTACATCAGATTTATATCTTAATCTATATAGGTTAAAGCTAATTATGTACGGCATTTTTTTCTCTCTTGATATCTGATCAAATAGATCAATTGCATATTTGTCCCCAAAGAAATAATCTAAAACTACAAAGTCAATTCCAGCATTTTGGAATTCTAATACATCCTGAGATATATATGGGTATGATAAATCATAGTATCCTTCCACAGGCGTCCATGTTGCATTAATCCAAAGTCCGTCTTTGATTGTAGCATTATGTGAGGGATTAATCCACCACAAATAATATATTCCCACGCTTTTGCTTCTTAATTCGAATTCCTCCAGATTGTTACCTTCAGCATGAATACCCTTAACCTTACTTACGGAGATGATAATATGAAGAATAAGAATTATAGCAAAGATTTTCTTTAAAGTCATCCGTTTAATAATAACCTTTATTACAATTGAAGGAAATTTCCCAATTCGCGCTGCGGATATCCTTCTTAGTATGACCCGAATATATGGCGATACTTTTAAATGCGGAAGCAGAGTCTTTATCATATCCACATAGAAAACGCCAGCGAGGATTATTGCAATCAAAGTTGTCATTATCCCAATTATTGAAATTCTACCCCCCATGGGACTTAACAACAGAAATAATTGCTCATGCTCTAGGTGGAGGAAAGTCCTTAAAATATCGGGGGGAATGAATAGCAAAACTCTGAATCCTGCTATGAGTCCAGCTATTGTCAAGAATTTTGATATTTTATTTGCAAGTTTACGATATCCTTCGAAATCAATTAAGAGTGAAGAAATTAATAGTAAGCTTACTAGATAAAGATAGTATTGATCATTACTAACTTTGTTAAATACCAGAAATGCCATCATCATGAGGGCAGATGAGTGAAATAGATTAATTATTCCAGCTATCCCCTCATGATTCTTTGAATAGTGTTTCAGTATAATGTGAAGCAGCACGGTTATTAATAACGCGGATGATATTACTGATAATATTGCTTGGTATAGATAATCTAAGGAGATACCAAAAATTATTATCGACTTTAAGTCAATTGGTAAAACTACTATAATTAACCATAAGAACATAAATATGTTATATCCCCATGGCGGTCTTTCTAGATGCATTAATATTACTTGATTAATAAAGCCCCAAAAGTTATCTAATAGGAATGGAAGACAAATAAGAAATGTCGTTAAGAGTACCACTATTAAGTATTTCACCATTTCTCTGATGGTTTTTCTATTCTTCACGGTAATTAGTATGAGAGGAAGAAAAATTACCGTTATTTGCTTCATAAGGAGACTTAATGCATAGAAAAATGCTGATTCAGCGTATCTCTCTTTAATGAGTAATTTAAGCGCTACTAAATAAAAGAGAATTACGATAGAGTCAAACATCCCCCAAAATGGTCCGATGAATATAAATAGGGGGTTATACAAAATAGCCTTTCTTATATAATTAGCGCTTTTTTCATCGTTTTTTATTTCAAAAATAATATCACCAGATATTTTCGCAACCAGCAAGTCGGATATTGCTATGGGAAGTTTAATAAAAAATCTTTCCCAAAAGGGTCCATTAAGCGGTAATGCTAAGTAGATTAAATAGAAAAATGAGAAAACAAGGAGCGGAAGTGGAGGATAAGCGTACCAATTCTGAATAAAAGGCGGTGTGTTAAGATAAATATAAGGTGGATTACTTAGTGCTGTATCATATGGAGTTACTCCATTCGCAATGAATTGCTTAGTGGACGTTATGAAGACAAATATATCCCATTCTAAGCCAAAGAACCCTAGAATCGCTATTCTCATTAAGAATGCTAACACATAATCCTTGATAGTATTATGACGATTCATTCAGAGAGCACCAGTAATTAACTATGAGTTATAGATTTGACGAATTAAGCAAGTTTAAGATAGACTGATAATTGTTGAATTTAATTTAAATTTGCTTAATAATCTTTCCTCTTTAGAAAAATTCAGATTTGCGGGTCCGGTCATCCTAAATCATTTCGTCCCTGACTCCCTTTTTCATCATGACTTTTGTGATCTTAATCTTCTAAAGATATCTATTTATCCTACTTTTAGATATATTAATTCCCCTCTCGCTATCATACATAATATTCTAAGATTCAGTATGTCATCGCTTTTTATCTTACGTAACTCCTTGTTAAGTATTATTATGTTAGCTAAATTACTCTCCTTAATGTCTCCCGTTATATGTTCGATGTGCGCTGCATATGCACTATGTAATGTATAAGCCTTGACAGCATCAAATATCGACAGCTTGTTCTCCTCAATGGGATGATTAACTGCGCTCCATAGACCAAAGAAAGGATCAAATGGCATACAATCGCTTCCAAAAGCTATTATTAGGCCCTCTTTCATCAGTTTACCGAGAGGATTTAATGATTTCCAACGAATTTTTCCGAGTCGCTTCTCGTACATACCTCCGGGCATCTGCCATTGACCAATGAAATTAGGCTGCATTGATAATACAATACCGAGATTCTTAACCTCTGGAATATACTCATCATGAACTAATTCAAAATGCTCTATGCGATGACGATTTTCCTTATTAATCTGCGCTTTCTTCAAAGCTGATAAAACCACATCTATGGCTCTATCTCCTATAGCGTGGATTGCTAATTGAAGACTTGCTTTATCAGCTTTTCTACATATCTCTAATAAATCGTCCTCACTCATAAGAAGCATGCCTTTTGTGGAGGGATCGTCTGAATAAGGTTCATAAAGTGCAGCGGTTCTAGCACCTATTGATCCGTCTACGAATATCTTAATTCCTCCAACTCTGATAATAGCTCCGATCTCTCTTGTAATTCCTAGATCTATTAACTTATTCATAAAACTCTCTAAAATAAACGTGTAAATTTCTATAGGAAAATGTTTCCATTCACTAGCTAGGAGATTAATGAGAAGAAAGTCATCTAGGGATAATGTTTCATGACACATGACTACTCCTTTCTCTATCGCTAAACGAACTATTCTTCTAAGCCCCTTTCTGAATGATTTAACAGATATCCTTAATCTCTTTTCAGCTAATAGGAAAGCATCTTCCTTTAATACGCCTGTTGGATTTCCTTTAGTATCTACGCTGAACCCTGGTGTTCCTTTAGGAATTTTGAGCTCCTCTAGAGCCTTGGTATTCGCGACCGCCATATGTCCGTCTATTCGTCTTAAGAAAATCGGGTGATCTCTTGAGACTTCATCAAGATCTTTCTTTGTTGGATATCTTCGTTCATCTAACCATTTCGATTCATCCCATCCGTATCCTAATATCCAGTCTCCTTTTCTGGTTTTTTCTGCTATTGTTTGCAATACCTTCTTTAAACCTTCTAATGAATTTACCTTTGACAAATCAATCCAATCTACTCGTTTTGCCATATCTATTAGATGCGTATGCGCGTCTATAAACGCTGGAAGAACGCTTCTCCCGTGTGCATCGATTAGAATATACTTTCCCTTAACACCATTCAATATTTCGCGCGAAGACGATATCTTGATTATTTTACCATTCTTAATGAGAATTGCATTGCCAGTGATGCTCTCTGAAAATGAGATTATGTTAGCATTAATTATAACTATTGCTTTATCGTAACTATACATTAATTCCGCCCTCATATTTTCTGAAAATTAATGTCAAAGGTATAAGATTTACATAACCATTTAATATTGTTAATTATTGCAAAAATTTTAATGGTGAAGAGAAATGGCGCCCGAAGAGAAGATGCGATTATCTACTGGGTTTGTTCGTGCTGCTGGATATGCTGATAAATTGAGAAGAACACTCCTAGCGCAAACAAAGGGAATTGTGCAGCCCAATGAGACGGTGAGAACAGCTGCGATAATTAATATGCGTCTATTTGACGTATTACGAGAAAACAATGTCGAGAAAGGCGATGTCGTGAGAATAATGTTTAATTACGAAATTGTAGAAGAAGATGGCAAGAAAACAATCAAGGTGGACTGGGATTCAATGACGATCGAAGTTTACAAGAATGCGGGGACCATAGAGGGAATCAAACCACCAGAAGAAGTTGAGAGAGCTGTTGCAACAGCTGTTGTTGGGGAATGGCGCGAATTTGAGTACGATGAAGATGTCTTCGCACGCTTGAAGCTGAGAGCCGAGGAAGTAATAAAAACAAGCACTGGTTACACAATGAAAGGTCCTGACTTCGAAGCTGAAGTTCTTGGTAAAGAGAAAATTAGGATAAAATACACTGGACCAGAAAATAAAGTTAATGAGTTTTATGCAGAAATACTTGGAGGATAAAAGACAATTAACTTTAAATTACATTTGACCTATTGGGAAAGAACAATACTCAGAATTATCTGGTGATGACTTATGCCCATTAGAGGAAAAGTTGTAAGGAGAGTGTTCGAGAAATCTCCAAAGGGCGATTTTTATCAAGGACTTGTAAGAAAAGTTCGATGGGGTAGAACCTATGAATATAAATTAATTCTAAGAGCTCCGTGGCCAGAGCCAGATGTTTTACAAAAAATTATTGAGGAAGCATTACGTTCAAAAGTAATAACGCCTAACTACATAGCCTTAAAGTATAATATTAAGGTTTCTACGGCTAAACGTATACTAGAGGCCCTCCGTCAGAAGGGGTATCTGAAGTTATTAGAGGATGCGTCGGATGCCAGTTTAAGGCTCTATTCGCGAACTTAAGATTTTTTCAAGATCTTTTAATTCCATTTCCTCCTTAAGCATATCAAGAAATTTCTTCACTTTATCACATCTACTCGCTGCAAGCTTTCTCGCTATAGTGGTATTTATGAGAAAAGGTAACTTTAGAATTTTTTCATAAAAGTGGTCAATGCTGCATTTCTTAGACTCAACCGCGATCAGCGGCTCACTAATACATCTACCTTTGAATCCTCCATACGCAAATACTCTCGCTATGCCTATGGCTCCTAATGCATCTAGCCTATCAGCATCTTGCAGTATCCTAGATTCTAATGAACTAGATGATTTGTTTAATGAAAAACTATGCTCCCTTATAATTTGAGCCACATCATTTGCGAGCTTGCTAAAAATCGTACCACTTAACACTTTTTTAGCGATATTAGCGGATACGAGTGCGTGATGATCTCCTCCTTTCTCCTCAATCACACGCCCAACATCATGTAGTAGCGCTGCGATAGCTATTTTTAAAACATCTCCACCCTCATAACATGCAATCGCTATGGATAATTTCAATACTCTAAATGTATGCGCTAATTCATGTCCAGGAATTTCTCGATCAAAATTCGCTAGTAAAATCGCTTTTTCCAGAATCTCCGCTAACTGCGCCTTATACTTTTCAAGAACAGTAATTTTCTCGCCCTCACAAATATTATGCAAACTTTTAATGATGTTTTCCATTTTTTCGAGTATTTTATCCTTACTAATCCCATTAGACAATATTTTAGCCCCCAGAATGCCCTCCGCCAGTATGTTCTCTAATTACCTCTAAAGTTTTTAAAGTGAGATCATATCCGCATATTTTACAGTTATGGGGTACCTTTGTTACTGGGTAAATTTCTCCACACGAGGGACATTCCACTACAGGAACAACAAGTACTTCTAGATCCTTTCGGGAAACCACATATACTCTTTCACCTTTAGATATCCTCCAATTCATCGAAAAAGCTCTCCAAACCTCACTTCCAAGTTTAACTCTGCCATGAGGCGAAATATTTTCAATCGCAATCCCTACCCGTATAGGGATATCTATCTGCTTTGGCGGGCCAATCTCACGGACCAGGTACCATGTGAGCATCAGGAACCCAAAAGATAATGAGGAACCTACGATGATAGCTAATTTTCCAGTCGGATCCGTTAGGAAGGCAAATAGTGTTGGAATGATAATTAATGGTGCAAGGACAAATAATGATTTAAGTTCAGCTCCGCCCATGAATGCTCCGATCATTATAAACATAGCAAAAAATATAAGCGTCATGAGAATCGCTAAGTCAAAAGTCACACCACCAGACATCTCAACTATAATAGATAAAATAAACATAACTAAGATAATGGGAAGAAATATTTTCAAGAGCGCTTTGGCTGATGTTGGATCCGTAACCACAGATAGAATGATTATAGCTAGGAATATGATTATGAGTCCCAATACCGCGTTTTGGAGCATTACGCTCATACCTAATAATATTAATAGAAAAAAGGCGATTGCCCCTAGTAATTTTACGGTGTCGCTCATTGTATCACCATTCCATTCATCAGTAATCTAAAGAAAAAAGATAAAGTATTATTACTTATTTAAAGGAGTTGGTTAAAAAATAACCTTTCTAACATATGATTGATCTACTCCTTTAATGGGATTATACAAATAAACTCCCAATCCTCATCTCCTATGTTTTTATACCAGTGAGGAATTTCTGGTGGAACAAAAAGAACGGAGCCTGCTGTGACCTCGTACTCTCTATCTTCTACACCAACTATGCCTCTTCCTTTTAGCACATATATCTCATGCTCATACCAGTGAGCATGCTTAGGGATCGAACCTCCTGGGCGTATAATAAACCTCCTCATCGCAAATCTTGGTGCTCCATCATCCTTCGAAATTAACCATTGGATAAATGCATCTTTAGCTCCTTCCATTTCTACTGGTTCGGTCGGAATTAAATCTATTCTCTTTACTACTTCTCTCATATTCTCACCTATTCGTTCACCTAATTTTTAAAAGAATAATTTCTGCTTCTCATTAAAAGGGAAAATTATTTGAGTTTAAAATACATTCGCTTATAGCATTGAAAACTCATCAAATGATTAGATGGAAAAGTTATTATACCCGATTTTCGTTTCTCAATGAATAATATCTTCAAAAGAAGAGGTGCTACCATGAAAACAAAAAACACCTTAGTACTCGGCCTCTTGTTGACATTACTATTTCTTCCAACTCTAATAATAAGCCATCCTATTACAGAAAATTCAGTAAGCACTAGAGGATTTATACACACGCAGACACCCCCTTTACAATTTTCTAGTAATGTAATTAATGTAACTAATCCCCCATTAATAGCCGATCTTTACCTAAACGACACATATTTTATTCTCGCAGTTTCAAATGACACTCTTTATAGTATAAAGGTAGTAGATGATGCCAAAAGTATATTATGGGAATTCAAAAATCCATATAATCGGAAATTCGTTAGTTCACCAATATCGGCTGACTTCGATGGCGATGGTCGATTGGAAGTTGCCATTATAGATGATGAAGGATGTATATATTTCTTGAGCGCAAATGGTGATATTATTACAGAAATCTCCACAGATATCTCTCCCATCCAGCGCCCGGATAACTTAGGTGTTTTCGACATAAATGGAGACGGAAGCCTAGATGCAGTCTTTATCAGCACACGTAAAGTTGTCATAGGAGATATTTTTGGACATTATGAGATTCTTCATGAAACATCATTT
>JAHKLF010000002.1 GCA_029856615.1 Candidatus Njordarchaeota archaeon | reverse complement strand
TCTGGCCTGGACCTTTAACCCTTATACTTATGAAAAGAGAAAATGTACCAAAAATCGTTACTGGGGGTTTATCTACTGTTGCTGTAAGAATTCCCGCTCATCCTGTAGCATTATCATTAATAAAAGAAGCTGGGCGTCCGATTGTTGGACCTAGCGCTAATATTTCCGGTAGACCAAGTCCCACACGCCCCGAGCATGTTATAAAGGATTTATTTAACCGCGTGGATATTATTCTTGATGCCGGTGAAACTTTTCATGGTGTTGAATCTACTATCATTGATTTAACAAAAGATCCTCCGGCTCTTATACGACCAGGACCAATTACTATAGAGGATCTCAGGGAATTGTTAGGCAGGGATGTTTTAGTCCCCCCAGAAATTCACGGTAAGATTTCTGAAAGAACTGAATTTACTACTCCATCTTTCAGGTATCCTCGTTACGTACCAAAAACGAAGCTCGTTCTTGTTGAAGGAGAGTTAAATGATGTAATAAGAATAGTTAGTAGTTTGGCTAAGAAGGCTATTGCGAAAGGAAAAAAAGTTGCGCTCATCGTTTCGGATGAAACAAAGGAATGTTATAAGGATATTAAAGGAGATCTCTTTGTTGTGGGATCCAGAAAAAATCTTTTCAGTATTGCTAAGAATCTCTTCAACATTTTGAGAAGGGTCGAGGATGCAAATGTAGACTTAGCTATTGCAGAGGGATATGACTTAAAGGGCATTGGATTTACGATTATGAATAGACTACGAAATGCTGCTCATGAAATAGTAAAACCGGATTAAAATCGAAGGATTTCGCTTCTCTCTACTATAGAATCTAAGATTTTCTCTAATGATACTAATTTTTTCTTCACTACTAAGAATTCATCTAATGACGGAATAATACTCTTACTCTTAACCATCTTGAGTTCTTCACAGATGCTTTCTGGTCTTATTATTGGTATCTTTAATTCATCATTATTGATGAAGTTGTATAAGTTCTCTACTTCATTATGACTCAATAGCGCGCTAGGGAAATGTAACATTGGATTGCTCGTCCATAGTATATTTGATACTCGCATTATTTTTTCCCCATTTTTAGGTTTGTCTCCCAGCACTATACACTGACTATGTGTTTTCTTTGCAATGACCACTGATGCTTGTAACATTAGCCATCTCAACGAGATCCATCTATATTCCTCCGAAATACTGTTCTTCACCCCTTTATATATCTCATGAAAAGGCGTGATCCAAAGTTCTCCAGTTCCTTCAGCCCATTCTTTAAGCATGATTTTAGCTGATTCAATAATTTTTTTCCTTAATTCTGAGGATAAACATAAATCGAAATAAACTAATATTATTGGGCACCCTCTCTTTAACATCAGCCAAGTTGCTACTATTGATTCCTTATCACCGTTCCATTGCACTAATGCCCTTTCTTGAACTCCTATCGGCAATCCACCCGGGGCTTTAAGAATTTCTACGTAGATATAAGCGTAATCTCTTCTCACATCTATGTGTATTGGTAAATCCGGATAATCTAGATTAACTGAAAGATTCAAGTTTTTCTTTATATGAGCTCCAACATCGTAACGAACTTCCGTGCTGCCAAAATCTTTGGCTAAAACTTTTTTTGTTACAATTGCAAAAGATTTCACCCTTCTTCCTTTCTCTGCCAGTTTTCGGATATAATAAAGTGCAACTTCTAATGCTTTCTTCTTTATTGCTTCAATGGAAGCCTCGCATTTCGCTGCGGGAGATAAAGTGGCTATTCCAAATATTTTCTTCAGCTTCTTGAGTAGTCGAAAAGGACGCTTTGTGGCTATATAGATTCTGCCCTTCTCTCTCCATAATATTTCATCTTCATCGAGCCTCTTACTAACGCGTTCTACAATAATTTTTTCCCACTTACCTCTCACAGGGTCGCTCTTAATCGGTATTTCTCCCGACAACCTTAGTATTATTGTATCTATGGGATTCGTCTTTAGGTTCATGAATTGACACCATCATGCAGAGCTTGCTAATATTTTGTCAATAATTTCTGGTGAGAAACTCTCTATAATAGCTATACCAGAACTAGATCCAATAACGTCAGCTCCATGAGCAATGAATCTTAAAGCCGTTTCAGCATTTCTTATTCCTCCTGCTGCTTTGATCTTCGCTTTATTCCCAATAGCCTTTCTTATAAGTTTAATGTCTTCCAATGATGCACCCCTTGGACCAAAACCCGTGTTTGTTTTTACGAAATGTGCACCCGCTCTAACGCATATCTTAGCAGCTTCCATGATTTCATCGCTCGTCAAATAACTCGTTTCAATTATGACTTTTACTGGTATAGGATGTACAGCTTCTATTATCTTTCTCAGATCATCTTCTACAAGATCAAATTCTCTGCTCTTAAATGCTGATATATTCATAACGACATCTATTTCCGTAGCACCATGTTTTTTAACCCAAATGGCTTCGGAAACCTTAGTCTCTGTTGGAGAATATCCAAATGGGAATCCGATAACCGCTATTACGTGAATATCCTCGCCAGCTAATAGTGAGCTTACAAGTGGAATCCACGTTGGAGAAACGCATACTCCCCGGAATTTATATTTCTTGGCTTCCTCTACTAATTTAATTATGTCGTCTCGTTTTGCCATTGGTTTTACATTTGTGTGATCTATTAATTTAGCTAACTCCTCTTTAGTTCTTGGAATCTTCATCTATCTCACCATATGAAAGAACCATTTGTTTAATCATAATATTTGTCACATTTATTAAATGATGAATACGTTTGGCATGATAATTAGTCAGGTGCTAATTAATGCTAGAGGAGTTAAACGCTCTTTTAGATGATTACGACTTGAGCCTGGAGGATTTGCTAAGATACATTAAAACACTGTTTTTGGCAAATAAGTATCTTATCGCTGAGGCCAGAGCGTTTATAGAGAGCGAGAGGAGGTTTCATAAAAAGTTTAAACGTACAGATCTTTTCGAGACTCCAGATCTTATTAGTGATGATGAGTCAATTTGGGTTGAGGTTAAAGACGTAAAAGGCATTGCTTTCGGAAGTACTACATTATCCAGGAATCAATTATTGAAGCTTATTTCCGGCGCAAGAAAAGGGAAAAGCGTTTATATCGCCGTCGTTCTTGGACCATTAGTTGAATTTATCGAATTAAATACTTTATTGAAAGAAAAACAAATGGATCGTGGTGATGCACTATTAAACTCAATTCTATTAGAACTCAACAAACGGATAGAAAAGACCATTATAAAGTACTTAAAAGAGGGAATTAAAAACAATTAAGCGTCTTTGATCTAGTACTTAGATTCCTCAAGTATCTTTTTAATAAACTCTTGAAGTGCCATTTCTCCTATTGGTCCTTTTCTATGTATTCTAATATTAACACTTTTATGCTCCATCTCCTTTTGTCCTACCACTAATATGTATGGTATCTTCTGCTTCTCTGCCTCTCTTATCTTTTTAGCTAATGATACTGAGCGGTCATCAAGAATAACTCTTACCCCCTCATTGAGAAGTTCGTTATACACCTTCCTAGCATAATCGATATACCTATCACTAACGGGTACAATTACTGCTTGGATGGGAGCCAGCCAGACTGGAAAGTTCCCTCCGTAATGTTCGATTAATATACCTATGAATCTCTCTATTGAGCCAAGAATCGCGCGGTGAATCAAAATCACGGGTTTTTCCTGATTATCTTTGTCAACGTAAGTGGCGTTAAAGCGCTTAGGAAGATTAAAATCTAACTGTATTGTTGTCAATTGCCACTTTCTTCCGAGAGCATCATGCATTAGTACATCTATTTTTGGTCCATAGAAAGCAGCTTCTCCCTCCTCAATTGCATAGTCAATGCCCGTTATTTCTAAAGCTTTAGCCAATGCATTTTCCGCTCTTATCCAATCTTCGTCCTCTCCCATATACTTCTCCTTTTGTTTAGGATCTCGTGTGGATAATTTCGCCTCAAACTCCGTGATATCAAATTTTTTCATCAATTCCCTCATTAGATTAATTAATTCTATAATTTCGCTTTCTAACTGTTCTGGAGTACAAAAAATGTGCGCATCGTCTTGAGTAAATCCTCTAACTCTAAGTAATCCATGTAAAACACCACTTCGTTCAAAACGATAAACTGTTCCTAATTCAAAATATCTTATTGGCAATTCCTTATAGCTCCTTTTTCTTGACTTATAAATTAGAATATGCCCAGGACAATTCATTGGTTTAATGACATACAGTTCCTTATCCATATTGAAAACAAACATATTCTCTCGATAATATTTTAAATGCCCAGAAAGCTCGTAAAGCGCTCCCTTTCCTATATGAGGTGTATAGACTAATTTATATCCCCTCCTAAGATGTAGCTTTACTAAAAAGTCTTCTATAATCCTTCGCATAATTGCTCCCTTTGGTAACCAAAAGACAAGTCCAGGACCAACTATTTCTTCATACATTTCAAAGAGTCCTAGAGAAGGCCCTAAGATTCGATGATCTCTCCTCTTAGCTTCTTCCAATTGTCGTAGGAATTTCTTGAGCATTTCAGCTGTTGGGAATGCTACACCATAGACCCGTTGCATGCTCGGATTGCCTTCGATTCCCTTCCAATAAGCTGACGAAACATTAAGCAATCTTATATGTTTAACGTAGCCCGTTGATGGGAGATGAGGACCTTTACATAAATCTATAAAGTCTCCCTGTCGATAAATCGAAACCATCGGATCAGAGATCTCCTTCAATAATTCAACTTTGAACTTTTCTCCAAGCTCTTCGAATAACTTTATTGCAGTTTCTCTTGAGATCTCTTCTCTAATTATCCGATAGTTTCTTCTTATTATTTCATGCATTCTCTTCTCGATAATTTCTAAATCATCTGGTGTAAATGCCTTCTCAAAAGTGTAAAATTCGTAAAAGAAGCCCTTATCAATAGGATGGCCTATGCCTAATAAATAATCGGGATAAAGTTCTTTTACAGCTTGGGCAAGTATATGTGCAGCAGTGTGCCAATATACTTTCCTCGCTTCCTCATTTTCAAAATCTAAGATCTCAATAATTCCGGGTTGATTAATCTCCTTCGAAAGATCAACAAGTTTTCCATTATAACGAGCAACTAGACCAATATTTTTTGGTACAAGGTCTATTATTCTCTTGCCAATTTCGCCTCGAATTTTTTTGCCATTCGGTAGCAATATCTGCACTTCTGATTTCATTATTTTTCACCACACATTCATTAGATCTCATTAACTAGCATAGCTAAATGTCTCCTCATGAAATCTTTTTTCAAAAGTCTAGCTACAGGAGGGCCCTCGATTTTTCCTAATGCGGCTAAATATATTGCTTCATAAATTTCTTTAGTCTTTAATCCAAGTTCATTAGCGATTTCTTTCACAATCGGTCTAAGCTTATTCATATCAACCTCAGACCGTGGGATTTTTAAAGCTCTTTCTATAAAAGCCTTAAGAGCAAGTAATCTTTTTTCATCAAGTTGCTTCTTTATATCGTCTACACTAGGCAGTGATGGTCGATAATATTCCTTCACCCAGTTCTTTGCATAATATAATCTTTTTCTAGCGTCCTCAATTTCAAGCTGCGTTGCATTTTTGGGCAATTTTCCCATTCTCCTAAGCATCATTAGTCCATCATCAATATCTTCCATCCATAGAGCTACCTCAATTGCTACTCCATAAGGAATCCTCCGTGGCTTCTTGCTTGGAATACTCCTTAAATCAACTTGGGATAAAATGTATGTAGCTATAATCCTATCTATATCTGGCTTAGCGAGCCTATTAGTCTGACCTTCAATTACATTATAGAAAAGTTCTTCGTGTTTATCATAAGCATCAACATAAGAGGGAATATCAAGAGGACAGAAGTCCACATGTTTTAAGCTTTCAGCATGAATATCAGCTATTTGTCTCCTAATAATAAGATATTTAAGCACTTCCGGTGGGGCATATTGTAGCCATTCATCAACACCAAAACCAACCCCCTTTCTCTTAGAAAATTTTAATTTTACTTTCCTATCCAAGTCTTCTGGAGGAATCCAATAGAAGAAATCATAGAATACAGAAATAGGAGGTTTACGATTATAATATTCTATTAGCAAAGCTCTACCTGTATCAAAGCTACTTCCGCTCGCCATTAGGTCCTTTCCCATAGGTTCAAAGTGCACGTTGAAAAGCACCCACCTAATTGGCCAATCGATTCGAAAAGGCGGCTTACCTTGAGCTTTAGTTACATCTGCGACCCCCTCAAATCCACAATATCCGCACTTATACTTAACGAACTGCCCGTCCTCTGATACCTCGATAGCTTTTACATTTTCATCCATTCGTCCACAATGCTCACATTTTGGCCTATAAGGAATCCAATTTTCATCATATCTTTTTCTATGACCCGCTTTTTCTCTAACCTTATTGAATATTCTTCTCACTTTTTCCCGATTTACAAGAAGATCCTTAACAAGTTCTATATATTTTGGATTTGTATGAATCTCGTGCGCTCTTATTGCCTCTATCTTAAGTCCGTATTCCGAAAAACTGTTTATTACAGGCTCTATGAAGTGCTCAGCAAAATTTTTATGGCACCCCCATGGGTCTTCAATTTCATCGAACGGTATTCCCCGTAGCTCTCGTTCTTTTTTCTTAAATTCCTCTGGAGCAAAAATCGGTGCTTGCCTAAATGGGTCTCTTGAATCTATTGCGACAATTGCTCTGCCTTTATATCCCCAAAATTCCAGAATTTTTACTAATGCATACGTGATACATAGATCATTAAAATTTCCTAGATGAATTTTCCCAGAGGGCGTAAAACCAGCTTCTGCAACGTATATAGATTGATCAGGAAACTCTTTCAACACCTCATCCGCGGCACGATAGAGAAAATGTCCAAATAATCTTCCAGATGCTATTTTTAAAATCATATCATAAAAATTCTTGGACAAATTTTTTCACCGATTCTTCGTGAAGATAATATTATCCTTGTGAAACGGGAGAAGAACGTATTTAATTTTTAAACATTACAGCTGATAGTTTGTGCAAAAGCATAATCTAAAAGATGCTCTTTCATTTAAGCACTTTTTAGGATAGATTTCAATAATTCTTCATTCTTTCTTATCTTCTCGCATATTTCGCACATCCTTAATGCGGTAATATCCGATGCTCCTTTTTCATATATTTCATCAACTAACGCTTCGAGCGCCTCCATAATCTCTGGTTTCCCTTTTATTAGCTTATATGCTTTCGCACCTCTCTTAGCGCGGAGATAATGACTCACAGCAGCTTGTGTTAATCCCATCTTACTAGCAGCTTGCATCTGAGTTAGCTTATATTTTTCTATTAATCTCTCAGCAACGATGGCTCGAATAGCAGGTAAAACTCTGCTAACAAATATCTCGCAAAAAGCTTTCAAAGAAAACACCGATCGATCTAATATTAGTACAGGCGGGTGTTTCTCATTTGATTTCGATAACGGAGTTATAGATAAAAGTTAAACGTATAGTATTTACTGAAATTGCTATAGAGTTAATTAAAAATTTTAAAGGTTTTTAAAATGCCTCGTGCTCGACTAATGTGGTATGCAGAATGTATGATACCTAAAAAATTATTTGAAAAAATGAAGAGTGAAGAAAGAAGAAAGCTTGTCAGAGAAATCGAACGGAGATTATTGGATCCCGAACTCGCTCGCGAATGCGTCAATAAGCTAAAAAAATTAAAACTCGTCGGTGAATGGTTAGTGGAGTTGTGGTATTATGAGATCTTCGAGGAGAGAAAGGATTATGCCACCGGAACCTCCATGGAGGAGAAAGGCCTTAACGTATGGCGAGCTGAATGGATTTATACTGCAGTGCCCTTATCCGTCATTGAGATGGACAATGAAATCGTTAAAACTACACACACTAAGAAAAAATTATCTGTGGATAAACTTGTCTTTAATGTTGAGGCTTATTTTACTATAGCTGAAGAAGATTAAGGCAACGTTCTAAATCCGCGTAAATCATCAGTACTAATTTTTTAAATTAGTAATTAGATTGTGTTATTTTGCCTTCTAGACTCTATCACGTGGGTAAGAATATGGGGAGAATATAATGCCGGAGAAAGAACATGTCTCGCTAAAACGGGCATTAGGGCTTGGATATACTACATTCTTCGGCATTGGACTCATTTTAGGCGCTGGAATTTATGTTCTTGTAGGCAGAGCAGCAGCGTTTGCGGGAGATGCTATATGGATTAGCGTTTTATTCGCAACGCTAATTGCAATAATGACTGGTCTATCCTATGCAGAACTAGCTTCAATGTATCCATTCGCTTCAAGTACTCATAGATATGTAGAAGAAGCTTTTCCCAAATACAAATTACTCGCCTTTGTAGCTGGCTGGCTTATAATATTCGAGGGAATAAGTGGGGCAGCTACAGCGGGAATCGGTTTTTCGAGATATTTTGTCGCTTTATTAGGATGGGATCCACACCTAATTCCTTGGATAACGATAGTTTTGATAGTTTTGCTATCAATTCTAAATTGGTATGGCATTGAGGAGTCCGCCCTCTTAACGCTAATTTTTACTTTCGTCGAGGCGGGAGGTTTAATACTCATTATCCTCTTGGGATTCCTATTTGGTCCGGAAAAACCAAACTACTTCTCTGTTCCATCTGGATTTGATCCGTTAATGGGAATAATGCTTGGCGCGGCAGTTTTCTACTTTGCTTTCACTGGTTTCGAGCTCCAGCCGACACTCAGCGAAGAAACAAAGGATCCTAAAAGAATAATGCCAAAAGCGATAATACTTGCCTTACTTGCATGTTCCGCTCTATATTTGCTAGTAAGCCTTGCTGTTGTTCGTTTACTTCCTTGGACTAAGCTAGCAGAGTCGCACGCTCCGTTAGCTGATGCCGCTAAGATTGCTTGGGGGGAATCGTATTATCTTCTGATGGGGATAGCTCTTTTCTCCACAACAAACACCGTCCTTGGATTTCTCGTATCCTCCTCCAGATTAATGTACGGGTTAGCTGAAGAAGGTATTTTATATAGAAATCTGGCAAGAATAGACCCAAGAAGAAGAACTCCTTATGTTTCAGTGATACTATCGGGGCTCATATCAATCCTTGTTGTTCTCATAACATTATACTTCCCTATGGTAACTGGATGGAAGCTCATGGTTGGTGGTGTTGAATATAAGTTGATTGATTTAGTGGGCAAGACGTCATCGCTTGCTTGTTTATTAGCATTCATTATAGTGAATATAGCAGTAATAGTATTAAGGTTCACTAAACCAGATGTAGAGAGAGCATTTAGAGTGCCATTATCCATAGGACGATTCCCTATAATGCCATTAATAGCCGCTGGATTAACGGTCTTATTCATTATAACAAGCTTTTTAGATTGGATAATATGGATCACGACGCTAATCGTAGTACTTATAGGATTAATCCTCTACATCGCAAAATAAAGGGGAACCTTTATCTTTATTTTTCTAGCCTCTTCTTAATAAACTCTAGAACCTTTTTCTTTTCCCTCTCATGAGCAAATTTTAGTATCTCATCTAATAAAATAAAATTTATACCTACATTGGACATTTTCTTTAAAATTCTTTCCGTTAAGTTTCTCTGAAATGGATTCGCGAAATAATACACAAAGATCCATTCTAGTGGCGGAACTAGAATCTTATGTCCATGGAAAGGAAAATCCTTACTATTTCTGACTAATAATGTAAATTGCATTGGTATAGTGCTCCTTCCCATTTTTATTATTAAATCAGATATTATCTTGACTATCAATCCGTTTTTTGTCATATACGCACTTATTTTTCCAGCATAATAATGAGACTCAAATGTCATAATTCTGTGAATTATATCAAATATTGAAGAGAAAACATTATGTAATTTCTCGTGATCTGCAGGAGAAACCAAGATTTCCAGGATATTACTAAGTCTTTCAATATTAAGTAAATAGAGAGAAAAATCTCCTATTGCAAGCCAACGAATATTCATTGCACCTATGGACGTTATTACAGTTATTATATCTTCTCTTATTTGCTCCAAGATACCACCATTTCCACTAAATAGTGTATAAAACTACAACGAATGCTTGAAGTTAAAATATTTCCTACACACAATTTCTGTATATATTGTATTTATTCATTAACATAAAAACATAAAAATATTATACACATAATGAAATTCGGATGCCCAAGGTGATATATTATGCGCTTCGTGATATGCAAGAAGGAAGAAAAAGCTCCTTCTACTGGAAAAAAAGTGGCCATAATTGGTGCAGGTCCCGGAGGATTAGCCGCAGCAGGTGTTCTTATCTGTAAGGGGCATGAAGTAGTAATTTATGATATGTTACCAGAACCAGGCGGCTTATTAATTTTTGGTATTCCTGCTTTTAGAATGCCGAAAGACGCAATAAAAAGGGGGATAAAAGAGCTAGAAGAAATGGGAGTTAAGTTCATTTGCAATACAAAGGTCGGTAAGGATATTGATTTAGAGAACATAATTAAGCAGCATGATGCTGTCATAATAGCCACGGGGGCTTGGAGGGAAAGAGAGTTAAAGGTGCCTGGAAATGATTTAGAGGGCGTCTACTCAGTTTTAGACTTTCTCGTAAAGAGAGCCCTTCATAGAGAGGGCTATATTAGCGCCGATGAAGTACCAAAAATTGGAAAGAAAGTAGTCGTTATTGGTGGAGGAAATAGTGCTATGGATTGTGCAAGAGCAGCAAAAAGAATGGGCGTTGACGTTACAGTTGTATATCGGAGAACAAAGGAGTATATGCCCGCTTTCAAATCGGAAGTTGAACATGCTGAGAAAGAAGGCGTCAAATTCATTTTCTTGGCAACACCTGTTAGGGTAATCGGCGATGAAAAAGGTAGAGTGAAAGCTATTGAATGCATAAGAATGAAATTAGGAGAACCTGACGCCAGCGGAAGACCACGACCTGAGCCTATTCCAGGTACGGAGTTCACTATCGAATGCGATACCGTCATAACGGCAATAGGTGAAATTCCAACGCCGCCTTTTGAGCAGGATGGTGAAAAATATGGTATAGCTGTGGATTCTAGAGGCAGAATAATTACTGATGATTTTGGAAGAACAAGCCGAAAAGGAGTATTTGCATTAGGAGATGTAGTAACAGGACCAAAAGACATAGGTTCAGCTATTTCCATGGGAAAGAAGGTTGCTAATGCCGTTGATGAATATCTTAGAACAGGAGAATGGCCTAAATAAAAATTCACTGTGCCATGTGAGTAAATTTTTTCTTGAGATATTTTTTTATTTACTCTATAGGGAGATGAAGAAATATAATCCTGAGTACCTTAGTGATGAGAGAGTCACGGTCAGATCCCTTTCCTTATGGTGATTAATATGCCCATTTTTAAGAAGAAATTATCCGTAGAGGAAGCTAAGGAGCTTCTAGAAAACATACTTAGCTCAATAATAAGAGCTTCTGGTACGAGCTTTGGTGATTTATTAAAGGATATTGCGGAAAAATTAGGCGTACCACAAATTCCGATTAATATTCCAGAACCACCTGATTTTCCCCGCACACTTGCTAAGGTATTAATCAAAGGAATTAGAGATGAAAGAGCGTACGAAGCTCTTAAAGAGATAAAAAGCATTCTGGATAAATACAAGATATGAATTTTCTTCACTCATTTTTTATTATACGTTGATTTCAAGTACGATTACTTCGTCATGATTATTATGAATCGTCATATAGGAAAAGAAAATTTTTATTTGAAATAAACATAGATTATTGTCACAACTTAATGGATTTGAGACTGTTGACTCGCGAAGAAAAAATGTTAAAAGTGGCCGATTTACGGCGACGCCTAAAAAGAATCTCCGTAAGAGTTAAAATTCTTGAAGAAAAATCCACGAGAGAAGTATATTCTAATGTGACTAAAAGATACCATTATATTACTGAATATGTCGTGGGAGACGAAACGGGCATCATCACTCTTGTTGTATGGAATAAGTCAAAAGAACTGAAAATCGGAAAAACTTATGATCTAAGGGATGTTGATGTTGCAATATATAATAATATACCCCGAATCATAGTTAAGGATAATAGCATAGCAAAATTATCTGAAAATGATATAGCTTATGAGAATATTAATATCATAGCCCCTTCTATGAAAAAGAAGAGACGTTAGAGATATTCCTTATATATTATCGTCGTATTACTTCTGTTTTTAGCATCTAGAAAATTATTGTAGTACTGATTTGTTTATTCTTATGAGGTACAATATGTGCTCTCCGAACTTAATTTTGAAAGCAAAGAAAAAATTGAGAGAATTCTAGAGAGATTAGAGCTTGAAAAGACTTATCCTCCCTTACTTACTAAGATGCTTGAAACACTCGAGGAAAACGCAAGAATTTTTAGAAGAGATTTTATAAAATTAAGAACCCAAATCACAAAGAAACTTGACGATTTGGAAGAATATATTCTCGCAGTTGAGTATAATGACACTAATAAGCAATTTCCGATTGGGGCTGTTGATGGAAGTTTTTTCACAAGTAGAGTTATAGGCAACACATATATTGCATTAATAGGGATCTCTCAAGTTCTCTTCTCACGCGGTACAAGTGATATAAAGATGCCAGAAGTCAATATAGGCGTCTTTTTAGAGCGATTTAGGAAGCCTCGCAGTACGCATCCAGAAGATTTTGTCTCCATTAAAATGCTCCTATTGGAGACAAAGGCAATACATTCTTTTTCAAGTCTCATGAACCATGGTTTTTTATTCATCGACGGGCCCATTATTGACCCTCCTAATTATGAAGATTCATCGTATATTGAATATAGAGTACAGTCATTACTAGGTTTACTGGAGAAAGGAATTATCCCCATAGGCTTTGTGAAGAGAATAGATTCTAACCAGTTTTCTAAACGTTTCATGAAATTAAATGACGAATTACATGATCAGGATATACTACCGATAATATTTAACTCGTACTACACACGAAAAAACATACCTTTAGATAGGGCTTTATTAACAAAGCCTTTTCAAATTGGTCAAGATAACCCTATATGGATCGAATATGAAAAGTCAGCTGAAAGTTTAGGTAAGGAAATATCACTCTGGATAACTTATGCACAGCTAAATTACGGGCTCAGACCCATTAGATTAGAAATACTAATTGATCAGCAGCTGAATGCAGAGAAAGCCCTCGATCTTATGGAGAGTATAGTAAAAATCTGCAAAATGTGGCTTCTTCCCGGTCTTCAATACCCGCTTCCAATACATCTGGCACATGAAACATGCAGGATACGAAAAAGAGTCGGTCAATTTGTTGTTTCGAAGATAATTTCCCGCATTCTCGCTGAACAGAAAGATATTGACACTATAATCACGCTTAAAGAACTTATAGAGGAATAAATCAATGTCATATCTAATGATCAGTTTAGAGTTTTTATTAATAATGCTTCATTTTATGACCTCATAAAGCATTCATTATGGAGGATCATTAAAATGCGTAAAGCTGATGTAATCATCATAGGTGCTGGGCCTGCGGGTTTAGCGGCTGGAATATATGCAAGTAGGTTAGGTTTAGAGACAATAATTATTGAAAAATCTACTGTTGGAGGCCAATTATCAGTTGCCCCCGTAATCGAGAATTACCCGGGTTTCATTAGCATAACAGGTATTGAATTGGCACGTCGTTTAGCTCAACATGCTAAAATTATGGGAGCAGAAATTAGAGAGAACGAAGAAGTAACAAAATTAGTATTAAATCCCGATAAGAAAATCGTAATTTCAAATAAGGATAATTACGAGGCAGATGCTGTAATTTTGGCCATGGGTGCTCAAAGAAGAAAGCTTGGTGTCCCTGGAGAGAATGAGTTTTCAGGTCGAGGAGTAAGTTACTGTGCAGTATGTGATGGAGCTTTCTTTAAAAATAAAATTGTGGCAATAGTTGGGGGCGGAAATACCGCTGTTAGCGAAGCTCTTCATTTAGCACAACTAGTGAAGAGGCTATACATTATACATAGAAGAGACGATCTTAGAGCTGAAATGGCTCTAAAGGCAAGGCTATTAAACTCACCTAATGTGATACCCATATGGAATAGCATCGTGGAAGCTATCGAAGGAGACACTACTGTTCGCAGAATAAAAATCCGCAATTTGAAATCTAATAAGCAATCTCATTTGGAGGTTGATGGAGTTTTTGTAGCAATAGGATTAATACCCAATAGCAAGATAGCAAAAGAGGCGGGCGTAGAGGTTGATAAAGACGAGTATATTATCGTTAATAAACGTCAAGAGACAAATATAAAAGGCGTTTTCGCAGCGGGCGATATAACGGGAGGTATTCAGCAAGTAGGTGTTGCTGTTGGTGAGGGAATAGTAGCTGCCATGAGCGCATTTGAATATGTTACGGGAGGGTGGTATGCTAAGAGAAAGCAATTAAAAGTTGTACATCTGGATCTAAATGCGGTGAAGGAAGAAGATAAAAGAGGCAAGATCATATTTAAATTCAAACCTTAAGAAAGTTTTCTTAAATTCTCCTTTTCATGACTCCTCTTGACACTAAAGGCACTTATGGAACTCCATGACACTCTTATATTCATTAATATTTAAAATAAAATTAAGACAATATTGAAAATTAAAGATCATTCGGAGAGTGGTGGATATTATAGATAAAGATACAGACTACGGGAAGATTAAAAGATATCTGAGATATCTAATGGGAAAAATACCGGAATTAAATGACCTTGTGGATATATTAGGGTTTTTAAGCATCGAAGAACTACTACTAGAAGCCCTTGGCAGTAAGAGAATAAGCAATGCAGATGATGCCGAAAGAGAAGTTTTGATGTTTATATTGAGATGCATTGGTAAGACTCCCCCTCCCTCAATAATCGAGATGAAAAAAGAAATTCACAAATTTTTGAAAAATACTGTTGAATTGCACACTAGATTATCTGAAGAAAGAATAGAAAACATTTGACCATTATATAAAACCTAAAAAATCTAAAAACGAAAAAAATTATTACAATAGCGTGCATATTATTCACTAACCGCATTCATCACAATGTATTAACTCTAAGTAATTTTTCCCTCGTGAAAATTGGGGAGAAAATTGCATCGTGAAAATATCTGTGAGTGTGGAATAAAAGGGCTTGATGAAGCTATTGGAGGCGGCTTCGATAGGGGGAGTTTAATTCTTTTAGAAGGGCCTCCAGGAGCCGGGAAATCAATTTTCGCAGCTAAGTTCGTTCATCATGGAGCCAAAGTTCTCGGTGAAAAAGGAATATACGTAAGTTTTGGCGTATCTAAAAAACAATTTTATCAGCATATGAAAACATTAGGAATGGATTTCTCAGAACTGGAGGAGAAGAATCTCATCGTATTCTTAGATTACCCAACAATTGTAGATAAGAAATCCCTTGATAATATATTTAGATCACTTATTGATGAAATAATGGAAAATAATGCAAGACGCATTGTTATCGATCCTGTAACGATTTTAACTAGGATATTACCTCCAATCGAACTAGAAGCAACTATTAGAAACATTCTGAAGAGAGTCATAGAAGATTTAAATGCTACGGCGTTACTCGTAGCCAATGTAGAATTAGAGCAGGATCGTCAACTTCATAGCGTACTCGAGTTTATGGCAGATGTCGTTTTAAGGATACGTGTTAGAATAACTGAAGCCCATGAGATTAAACGGACCTTAGAGATCGTAAAATTTAGAGGAAGAGGGGTTAAAAAATATTCGCTCGAATTATATATTGGAAAAGAGGGTATTCACGTAAGATGCGTTTAAGATTTTTCAAGAAATTCATCTATGATATTCTCAATGATATTTCTAAAGGCCCTAATTACTTCTTCTTTTCTTTCTTTGCGAATTTTCTTAATGATTCTTTTTACCAAACGTCGTATATCTTTGACACCCATTCTCTCGCAGATCTCTTTGTGCAACCCGCAAAATTCATGAAACATATACATTAGAAACTGATTGGTACTCTCTGGTCCTAGGATTTTGTCCAACTCTTTTATAAATAGTTTAGGATTTCGCATGAGGGTAATTAGTGGATCCTCATTAAACCTTCTAAAGAGAATAATCATTATGGAACCGTAAAACATGGGTCCGAACTTCTCCGCCGCCCTCATGAATACATCTCCTATAACATCGGGAATTTTCTTGAGCTTATCGAAATAAGTTTCTATTACGCGCTCTGCACTAGTTATTAAATCGTCTGTTATTATGTCTCCAACCTCGTCTATAGCTTTCTCTAATTTATTCATTAAATAGATACCACGTAGATAATTAAGATGATTTGCTACTCTCACAAAGAGAGATAGAATCAATTTTTTCTCCCTTGCTCCCCTAAGAACGATTATCGAAGCTTTCTCGAATCTGGCATGCGCAATATCCCCTAAACCCGTTTCTTGCGACAGACCTAATATAGCAGCAATCAGAGGCTCAACTGGCCTCTCGCGACCGCGTGCAAACTTTTTATAAATAGGCAGTCCGTTTTCATGTAACAAAATTACTGCATACACGGACATATGCGTCCCGATACCTACCGTCTCTAGGTGACTGGCTTAAAGGGGGAAAATGAGAAATATCTGTAAGTATAAGTCATTCGGTTAAGAATAATAGGATGTATATACTTACTATGTTTCTTTAAAGGCACTCTTTGTATTGATGATTTAGTGACATGCCAAAAAAATGTCGCGAGTCTACCCATAATAAACTTTGAAATAGTGTTTTCATAATATATGTGAAGAATACCACGCGGGAATGAGGGCTAACTATGGTTAATACTAACTTGAAGGATCTTTTCTCATTACCTAATTGCGTTACGCTCGGTAATTTATTCTTGGGCTTACTAGCTATTATTTTTTCCCGTATTAACCCAATATTCTCCTTTGTCATGATATTTCTCGCAGCAGTCCTCGATTCAGCTGATGGTTACATAGCGAGAAAACTTAAAATGATTAGTAGCATTGGCAGGGAACTTGATTCCCTCGCTGATGTAATATCATTTGGTTTAGCGCCTATCATGTTATTATTTTCCCATATTGGAGAAAACATACTGACAATTTTATGCGGATTTGTATATTTAGCTTGTGGCGCTTTAAGACTAGCACGCTTTAATGTGTATGGATCAAAGGAATTTTTTGAGGGCTTACCTATTCCCGCCGCCGCTATACTTACAAGTTCATCTATTCTTTATTTACCATTACATATCAGTCCCTTGCTCGCTGTATTTATAGGCCTTTTAATGATTAGCCCATTTTTATATCCAAGTCCAAAAGTAAGTGAAGGAAGAAGACCAATTTTTCTTTCTCTCTTAATAGGGTTCTTATTATTCGTTTTACTTCTATATTTGTATTTACCCATAAGTTCAGTTTTCCTTATGGTTCCCTTAGTTTTCAGTATCTCCTTAGTATACGCTATTCTTTCACCCCTACTATTCAAGCTATTTCAATAGAATTTTACTCTAATTAATGCATGGTGCCAAGGGATGAATGATAATGTTTACCTCGTATTAATTAGTAATAATATGAAATTTCTTCACGGATGCTTGATACTTGATAGCGAGGATATCCAAGAAGATAGATTAGTTAAGAAAATTAAGATTAGACAATTATTTCTTTCCCTAGTATTATTAATGACGCTTCTTAATACCATGCTTATAATTACTCATTGGGAGATTATTTGTTCTCGAGAAATCTATTTTGTAATTCTTATTCCTTTAATTTTTATTGCTATTTGTTTAAAAATTATGTTTGAAATGCACATATTTAATATCCTAAGATGCAAGAATTATCCTAAGATGCAAGCACCAGTCATTATCATATGTGGGGATAAAAAATTTAGTCATAAAATCGCATTGCGTATGAATCTATATCTTAAGGAAAAAATGGGAAAACTTTCTTTATTAATCTCGCAGGGAATATATGGTGCCCTCCTATTTATAATAGTTTCATTAAGCACATTACTCTTTGGTATTTCATCGTATTATTTGTTAATGCTAGGAGCTCTAGAAAGTCCATTGTTTCTAATATCAGCATTAATCTTTCTCTTCTTACTCACAAGAATTATTGAAGTTATTTTATCAGAAGTCAGAGTCTTTTGGGCCACTAAGAAGCTCGATAAAAGAAAGTCTAATGTGTCACATTCTGGTTTAAGAGAAACTTAATAACCTCTTCTAATCTTCTTTTACATTCTTCTTTGTCTTCCCCAAATCCTAAAATTTCTATAGGCAAACCATGTTCACTCTTTTCGGCCACTAGCGCTTTGATATATACTTTAAACCTATTGATCGCATTCGTGAGTAAATGGGCTAACTCAGCTTCTTTTGCTTTGAGATAAATTCTACGCCTACATCTATACTTTTTACCTAAAATATTTGAGATATCATCTAATATTCTTCCAATGAGAATTTTAACCTCTTTAGGGGGGCCAGGAAGAACAATAATATAAACTCCTTCATGCCTAATAACTTGTGCTGGCGCAAGCCCTAAGGGACTTCTATATATTTTTGCGCCCTCTAAAACTCTAGCCATTTTATACGCAACTTCGGGGGGGTTTCCATCAAAACAATCTTTTATTCTTTTCGCCATCTCCTCATCGATTATGATCTTTCTTCCGAAAAATTTTGACATCGCGTCGATCGTCTTATCATCTTCCGTTGGTCCCAATCCCCCAGTAGTAATTATAATTTTTGCACCTTTATTTAGAGATGACTTTACCGCATCAATTATTTCTCTCTCATCATCTCTTACAATTGTTATACGATTAACAAAGAACCCTCGCGCCGTTAATTCGTTTACTAAGATATATGAATTTTCATCTTTGACGATGCCGTATAATATTTCGTCTCCTATGATGATTATTTCAACACTCATAATGGTTCACGTACTCAATGGAATTAAAAATCTTAATAAAAAAGGGTAATATTTTCTTTACCTAAGCGAGTTGTATTTATATTTAAGAATTTGACGATACTATAAGAGCTTTATAAGCATATCCTTAGGTGCATAAACTTGGAAGAAAAATTTCTCACACCAAAGGAAGCCGCTAAAATACTAGGTGTTCATCCGTTAACACTATATAGATGGGCAAAAGCTGGTAAAATAAGATATATAACAACTCCTGGAGGCAGATTCAGGTACCCTCTATCAGAGATAAAAAGAATATTGGGTAGCCACGGCATGGATCTTGAAACAGAGCATAAAGCGGTGATTTATATTAGGGTATCCCCCGGAAAGAAATTAGAAAATAATCAATTAAATAGGGAAATCGATGAATTAAAAAAGCTTGCCAGAAAAAAAGGATTAGATATCGTGGATATTATCATTGATCATTCTCATGGCTATTGTGTTAAAACTCCAAGCATATTAAAATTACTGGATCTCGTAAAAAATAAGAAAATCAAAAAAATAATCATTCCAAATGATATGACCTTCTCGAATACATGTTCATGGGTATATCATGAATTATTTAATGCTTTTGGTGTTGAAGTAATTGTCGCAAAGAGACCCTATAAGATATTCAGTGATCCTTATTTAGAAATGATTGAATTGATTAATGAAGTGTTAAAGAAAGAAGAAATTAGGTAATTTAAGCTAATATAGTGGGTATGATCTTCTGAAGAGATTCGATGACATCCTTTGAGAATATTATATGCGTTACCATATTTCCTCTTTCTCTAAATCCTATGAGCGCCTCTTCGCCATCCCGGATAATTAGGAATACGTTAGTATTAGGTATAATTTTTCGAAGTACAATTGGCCTACTTACATCTTTAAATTTTGATAGAATCTTTGGTTGCGATATTATTTCTATGTGAATACCATCTGGTACCTTTTTTATGTACTCGTTAATGCTCTCTATCTCCTCAGGAATAACGAATATGGCAAATTCTCTTGTCCTCTCTGCCAATGAATATACATAAGCTTCCAAGCTTTCTTTCCCAAAGGCGATCCATGAATTTCCCAGTCGCGATCTAATGCTCTCTAATGTATTCTGAAGAAATGCGCTTATGTCATCAACATTGGCGATTATTCCTCCTAGTTCCTTCTGAAGCGTCTCTACATAATCTGATAATTGAGTAATAATAGCCGATTTTGTTCTGCTGAAAATGATGTCCATCTCTTTCTCGATTTTTTTCGATTCACTGGAAAGTATCCTTTTCACTCCTCTAGAAACGCTCTCAGAGGCTTCCACAAGATTTTTTTCCATTACCGCACAGGAATTATTTATTGCCTCTTCGCATTTTCTAATTTGTACCTCTGTATTATCTATATTCTTGGAAAATTCCTCTACACTATTTAAGAACAAGTCAAAAATCTCTTGCAGAGCTCCAGATAAGCTGTTAATTCGGGTAGTTATATCTTCCAACGCATGCTCTTTCATGCTGACTAATTTGTTATCATAGTCCTCTAATATTCCAATCAACGCTGATCCTAAGTTTGACAATTTATCACTTAAATTACTACTCACTAATTCTTGTCTTTTTGTTAACGCATTTTTATACAGTGCATTTAAGTCATTGATTTTCTCCTCAATTTTGCTCAAATAGTCTAATAAACTTGCTTCTAAGTTAGAAATCTTCGCGATATCCTCTTCCTTAATTCTCGATAATCGCGTTTTTATATCCTCTATGACAGCATTTATTTCGACAGAAATACGATCACTTACATTATCTAATAATATTTGAATGTCGCTTCTCAATTTACTTATATTTGAAACAATACTATTAAATGAACCCTCAATATTCGATTTCATGGTAGCTATAAATGTATCCATTCCCTCTACTATGCTTTTTTCTGTTTTAATAAAAGGCTCCATAAGAGCTTTCAAATGCTCTTTCATTCTATTTGAGATACCCTCCACTCTTGCATTTATGATGGAACAAACACTGTTAACAAATTCATCATAAGCGCTTTCCTGATGCTTTATAGCTTCGTCAATTTTATTTAGATGTACTGTGAAGTGTTTGTTGAAATCTGATCTAATCTTCTCTGACGCATCAATTAAGATATCGTCTAAGCTTTTTATTACTGAAGCCAGATTTTTATTAAACTGGGATCTTATCTGTTCGCTTTCTTTTAACCTCGCCTCTAATACACTTTTACCTGATCCTAATACATCTCTTATAGTTGTATCAATTGAATTTATTATTTGGGAGTCTAATCCACTTAGATCCTCAAATATCTTCTCGAACGTATTTACTAAGGACGATTTAAGCCATGAAACCTCGGTATTTACTTTTTCATAATAAGTGGATACGAACCTCTTCAAATTATCCTCGATGTTCTTTACCTCCGTTTGCATACGGTTTTTGATTGATTCGTTTATGACTCCATATAGGTCATGTAACATCTTTTCAATTCTCTCTGAATGCGAGATTATCATGTCTATTATAACTTTCATCTTTCCTAATTTTTCTTGTTGCCTATCAGAGTATCTCCTTATCTGTATCCTGAGGCTCCTGAAATCCTTACGTATCGATTTTATTTCGCTTTCTAATCTTTCTCTTGTTTCATCATCTAGCGTATAACCTTTTTCTGATAAAACTTTAAGTATATTCTCAAAAGCTTTCTTCACATTTTTATCCAATGTAACTACCGCTTCATTAATTTTCTCGCCATCTCTTTTTATGCTAACAGAGTATCTTGCTATCTCGCCCTCAATCCTTTTCGCAATATCTTTAAAGAAACTTCTCGTTTCTTCGCTCACCCGAGTAGTTAAGTCTTCCAGAGTGTTTTTTAGCTTATTTAGAATTTCATCCAATTGTAGTTTAAGACTATTCTCAGCATCTTTAATACAGGAATCCTTTAACGAATCTATAGTCTGAAGTAATTGGGATGTCCTCTCTTCTAATTGGAGTTTATGTTCCTCAAATAGCTTCAGTATGCCTTGAATTTGGTATGAAATAGTTGCATAAGAATCCTCCAAGCTTTCACTAATGTGTTCCTCATATGTCTTCATTAGCACTCTCAATGTTTCTAATGCCTCATCTATGATTGTTCCTAACATTTCTTTTAATGCGTTTATCTCTCTCTTCGTGGACTCAATTGTTTGTGAAAGCAGATTTGAGATGACATTCTGATGCAATGTTGATTCTTTACGAATGTTCTCTTTTAGATTAATCAAGCTCTCTATTATTTTTGATTGATATTCCTTCTTAATTTCATTTATTTCATTTACTGATTCATTGATTTCATCTAATATTTCTTTAGTAAACGCTCCTAATTTATTTTCAAATTCACTCTTTATAGTTCCCATTGAGGATTTAAGAAGTGAAACTACCTCCTCTCTAAATCCTGTTAACCTTCGAATTATTTTATTGCTAGTAAGTAAGGCATCTCGCTTAATTTCTTCAAGTTTGAGATCAAAACGGTCTAATATGCCCTTTGATTCATGCGTGAGAACGTCTAGTGCCGCCGTCACTATATTGCCTAAAGAAGACTCTGCTTCACTCACTATTTGATTAACAGCTGGTTTCAAGTCACCTATTAATGCTGCCACTTGGGATGAGAATGTGTTATTCAATTCTTTAATGTCTACGATCCCCTTGTTTAGTAGTTCTTCCATTGTGGAAATACTCTCCGAGAACATTTGAAGCATATCCCGCTCCGCACTTGCTAAGTCTTCATTAATCATCTTCCTTAAGTTTAGGGTTGCATTAGATAGATTTAGGAAAGTCTTTCCCAATGTTTCAGTACAACTTTCACCAAGCTCATTAATTAGGGATATATAATTAGTTCTCCTCTCATTAAGTTCTCTCTTAAGATCTATTATGTTATTTCTTATACTCTCATTTAACGTCATTAATTCGGTTATCCTCTCTAGAGACTCACTTGCGAGATTCTGGACATCCCTTTTAATATGTGAAATAACGTGTTCTAACGAATCATTAATGCTTTTTTGGATATTTCTGACACCTCCTCTGACAATTCCTAAAACATCTCCTTTAATTCCCTCTATATAGTTGCCAGATTTATCAATTAGATTAGACAATTCCACTAAATTATTCTTTATCTCTAAGAACCTTTTTCTCGATAATGAGATTAAATACCTAACAGGTGGAATGAAAGCATATCTGGGCAACGGATCACTTATGAAATCTATTAACTCATTCTCATGTAACCGCTCTAGGAAGACTCTTACATCCTCAATTTTTACCCTGCTCATATAAGCTATTTCCTCGGGAGTTTTGGGCCCATATAAAGCTAATATTAAATAAAGTTTCCCTATAGCAGGATTATCAAAAACCTTAAACTCATTCATTTCTCTCCCCGATCAATTCAGTTAGAAGCTGAACAAAACGTAAAACAGCGTTGATACTATAAGAAGCCAAAGTATGGGAAGCACGACTATAAAGACCAAATATTACATGAATACTTTTATTAAAATTTATAACTTTAACAAAGACGTCATCTGCTATTATTTCCTTAAAACGCTCCTCTAAATTATTCTTCTCAGATATGTCCTTAACGGTAATATGGAAATAAGTATGACCAGGATAAGGTGATACTATTCTATGGTTTATCTTTAAAATCTTCAGAATGCCTTCTGCAAATTCTACTAATTCTTCATACCTATTTAACCCAGTTCTCATAGCATTAATCGTGACAATATTTTTCTTACGATCAAATATGACGACGTGTTCGAATTCTCCGAGTAATAGTGCTATTTTTTCAGATGATAAATTTAATGTGAATATCTTTTCCCATAGTTTTTTAATACTCTCGATGAAAACTTCTAGAAAGGCATGTATATCTTTCTCCAAGGTCTCCCTCTCACGTTTTTTTACAAATAATCTAACAAAATCCAGCAATGGGTACTTTGCATCAACAAGGGGGACTGGAATTGACCTTTTCTTGAAAAACTTTTTGATTTCTTCACCTCTCATTTGATAGCAGAATCGAGGCCATACTTCCCTTGGAGCGCCCCCTTCAATTAATATTGAAAGCCATCGTCTATCTGGGCACATCGGATCAAATGTACATCTAAGCCTATCTCTCTGGCATTCCTCACAGGTCGCTTGCATTGTCTTTGTTATTTGCTCGAATAGAAAATTTACGCGCGGATCATTTAGACTCCATCCAAATAATTTTACGATAGACTTCATTATTCCACTGGTCTCGGAATACAATTCGTTTCACCTAAGATACTCTATGGGAAAATATTAGAAATCATACTTTTATAGTTATACTATCATACTTGATAATCATTATTTCCACTCACTCGATAGGATTAATCATACGTTAACATTATAATAATGCTCAAATTTTTGAAAATTACAATTAGGGAAAAGAGGAGTATTCTCGTCGATCTGCAAAGTCACTATAAGAGGGATGATTTTGGATCTCGTTGGACTCTCTATATTACTAATATTTCTAGCAGTCATAATATCTGCATCATTGGAGAAAACGGACAAGGTAGTTGCTGCAATTACTGGAGGAATTGCAGTGTATCTAATATTAAGTATAATTGAGGGACTATCATTTGAAGAGGTAACTCATTTTATTGATTTCAGAGTACTGCTTACGATATTTGGGTTTATGATAATTGTTGAGGCTTCTAAGGAATCGGGAATATTCCACTTCATTTCTATTAGAGCAATTAAACTGTCCAGAGGAGACCCCATTTTCCTCTTCATAATTCTCTGTATTATGACTGCGATATTGGCTATGTTTATCACAGCTATGGCAGCCATAATAATCATAGGTACCCTCACAATCACTATTTCTAGGGTGCTTAAAATTGATCCCACTCCTCTTCTTCTAGCCGAGGCAATAATAGTGGATGTTGGAGGAATGCTATTTCCCTTCTCTAGCATACCTAATATAATCATTGCTCAGGAAGCTGAACTCTCCGTATCTTTCTTCTTCTTTAATACACTTCCATTTGTTCTCATGTCCTTAATGTTCTCTACATGGTTCTTACTCAGAGAATTAAGAATGAAGATTGGCTATGTTGATCCATTAAGAAGAATGCTCGTATTAGAAGTAAATGAATGGATATTCATTCCCGATGTAAAAATTTTCCAAAAATCAGCTGTTCTCTTTATTTCTATCATTATAGCATTAATAGTCATCCCTCAGACATACTTAGTAGCGATAATAGGCGCATTATTATTCCTCGTAATTAGCGGTCTTAAAGTAGAAGACGTAATTAAGGGAATTGACTGGGGAACATTAATATTTTTCTCTGGAATCTACATAATCGTTGGCGCTATGGAACATAAAGGTCTTCTACGAGAGGCTGGAATCTTTCTAGGCAAAATCTCAATGGGAAATCCAATCTTAGGATCATTAATGATACTATGGGTCGTCGGATTATTAAGTAGCATAGTTGATAACGTAGCTATCGCTATAGCGTTTATTCCCATCATCAGAGCTATGGCTGAAATAGCCGGATTAGGTCCTCTCATTGAAATATTTTGGTTAGCTCTCATCCTTGGAACAAATTTAGGCGGCAATATTCTTCCCTATGGTGCACCAACAACAATATTAGCTATGGGAATAGGGCATAGATATGGAAGAAGCTTCGAACCAAGAGAATTCGTAAAAATCGGAAGTCGATGGGGTATCTACAATTTGGCGCTTGCAACAGGATACCTAATGCTTAGACTGATTACTTCGATTTTAATAGAGTTAGTTGGTCTTCTACTATTAACTGTAATTATAACATTAGCGATTACATTATTAGCACTGGTAATAATCGAGAAAAAGATTGGTTTGAAAGCGTTTTACCGCCTACTTAAGAAACGTTATATAGAGCTTAAGTCTCGTATTCGCAAATTATTAACTCATTGTAGGAAAACAAGAACTTCTCCTTATTAGTTTTTAATTATTATCCATTATGGTGAGAAACAATGATGCATTTTTCATTTACTGACAAATTCTTTCAATTTAGCATAGATAAAGAAACTCTGATGATACAATTAAGAAGAAGTAAATACCTCAGTTACGGGCTAATTATTCCATTCGCGCACCATAGTCCAGTGTATTCTAGCACAGCAGTTAAGTATGATATTAAGACTATTAACGACACCACTGTTATATGCACCATAGAAGGTGATAATTGGTGAACAAAAAGATTTTCGTTTTTGATCAAGATGGGACGCTGCTATGGAATCCTTTTTATCCGCTCATCTATGATGAAATCATTAAGGATTATAATCTTAAAATCAGCCGAGATGAACTAAGAAATCTCTTTTTTGAAATCCATAGAAAACTGTTTAAGATGGGACGGTATAGAGACTCCTATGATTGGGATGCCGTACTAGAAGAAGTTTTAAAGCTTTTTAATATTGCGGATAGGCCAGATTTTATGAAATATATTCGATTGAATATTGAGAAAGGGAATGTCTGTCTACTTCAGGGTGCTACGGATCTCCTACGAGAGATAAAAGAGAGAGGAGGAAAAATAATCATCTTGACAAATGGTGTTGCTAAATTTCAGATTCCTATACTCACTTCGCTGAACATAAGAGAATTTCTTGATATAATAATCACGATTGATAATTTACCTAAACCAAAGCCCTACAAGGAAGCCTTTGATGCCATATTAGAAATGAACACAAAGTACTGTTTAGATGATATAATAATCATTGGTGATCATCCTTTAATGGATGTCTATGGAGCTATTATCTCTGGTTTTAGTAATATAATTTGGATTAAAAGAGAAGAAAAGGCTATAAAATGCGTTGGGATAAGAGAGATTTATAATATGATTTCAGAATACGCCAATTTTTACGGTTTAGAAATTGATAATAATGCTATATGGAAATTTAATAAGAAAATCCTTGTAGTAGGAAAACCAAGCGATCTCATTCAATACTTAAGTGATATTTTTGAGGGCGTCCCGGTTGGAGAAACTTGTAAGAGATAATATCCCAGAGATTATGCAGAGATTAGGTAAGACCTTTATCTTACGTATTGTAAAGGATGATGATGAGTTCTTTAGATTCCTGCTTGAAAAGCTTAAGGAAGAGGTAGAAGAATTCGCTCAATCGGGCAATAAAGAAGAACTAGCAGATATTTTTGAAGTAATTCTCGAAATAATGCGTCTGAAAGGATGGAGTATGAAGGAAATTGAGGGAATTAGGAAACGAAAATTGCAGGAACGCGGCGGTTTTTCGAAAAGATTTGTGCTGAGAATACTTTAAAGCTATAAATGATGCTCTATAATCCATAAGAGGAACCATTAGGTTCACGTCATTAAGTGAGAATTGTTATTATCTCCATTGGGCTTATTCCCATAATGACTAAGTAAAGTAGAATAATTTTATATGCTAATTGAAGAACCGAGAAGAAGGTTATTCTAATGGGTTTTAAGTACGTTCTTTTAGGGGAATATCCGACGAATTTTGCCATTAGGGCTTCTGAAAGATGCTCTGCTCTTTTTAATGCTGAATGAATTACCGCTGCTAGAGCTTTTACGAGTCCACGTGGAAAAACTTTAGACATTCTGACTTCACCTCTCAAGATCATTCCCTCTATCGCTTCTTGAGTATCCCTTGCAATGAATGGGATAACTCTTAACGTTAACTCAGGGATTAAGCATATGTTCGCCGGTACTCTCATCCTCTCCAATCCTTGAGATAAGTCAGATGGATATGTCGTTGCTAGGAAGACAGCTATAGCCCATCCACCTCCAATTAATCTGAGGAGAAGAAGAATAGCATATATAGGAGAATATAGAATAAATGCCATTATGAATAGAATTATGAGTGCAATCCACGCACCTCTTAATACGAGAATAATATTCTTTACCACCTTACCCACTATAGCCTCTATGAACGGAATTAGGATTAGGAGAAAGAGCCATTCGATGTTAGCAATAGCTACTATTATAACGTACAAAATTAAGCCAATCATCTTTAAGATAGGATGAGTATTATGTAGAGGAGTATTCTTTCGTCGTACTGAAAAAGCATAATATAATGCCCTAAAAGCCATTTATAAGCTCCCTCAACAAGTCTTTCAATTCAACAGAAGTTACTGGTCTCTCGTTCTTAAGCCCTAAGTCATTAAGTTTTTTAACAAATTCAATAATTGGAGAATAAAACCATTGCGTATTCAGAGAATAAAAAATCTCTTTAGGATTCCCCTTAGAGATTACTTTTCCATTGTCAAGTGCTATTATATTGTCTGCATGCGCTGCTAATCTGATATCGTTTGTTGCTACTATGACTATTTTTTCTGAGGCAATATCCTTAATCACGCTGATAAGCCGTTCTCTATACTCTTTATCT
>JAHKLF010000199.1 GCA_029856615.1 Candidatus Njordarchaeota archaeon | reverse complement strand
GAAGATGAATCCTAGGATCACGACATCGATTATTTCTCCGAGTAATGTTACGGGTAACGGTAACCCGAAAATAATTGTATAAAATAGGCCATTGTACATGCCGCTCCAAAGGATGAATGTCAATGCGAAACCCTTCTTTGCTCCAAATTCTCTTTCAGCTATCTCGTAAGGGAATGCTTGTAATAACATAAAACTGATAATTCCGTTCAATGTCCAATGCATGATCCCTACTATGGGGACAAGCTCTCTACTAAAATCCTTAACGATGAATAAGGGAAGTGATGCCATGATGTGTGGTTCTATATTTAGTCCTCTATAAATCAAAAATAGCGCTATTAAATAGAGTACAGCGAAAGGGAGTACGGCTAATCCACTATAAATGATGATGTCAATAACATTGCTTACTTCTAATCCAAGATACTTCCTAGAGATTCTTTCCCCTTTGATTCTTATGATAAAAAGTGCCGTCAGTAATAGAATAAGACTAAATAACACATTTTGAATTGCTATGGTAAAATAGTTAAGCTCATTTATATCTATATACCCCATTTTTAAGAGAATATATATGGGTAACCAAAAGACGTAAGCTATAAGCCAGTATAAAGCCAATAGTTTCTTAGTAGATCTGAGCAATAAGCGCACCTCGATTTAATCCCATTGGATATATTAGAATGCATATTCTTTTATAATACTCATTTTATGATATTTAATTCCTTGATATGAATGCATGCCACGATTACGAGCTTTGTTTACGCAATTTATTTTTCCCCGACAGATCCCGAACCTTCCTGCTTCTAAAATCCTCGTCTTTCAATAAGATAATGTCGACATTTCTATGTTATAAATCAAGATAATTGATATGACATTAAGCAATAAAATCATGTCTTTTCTCCTTTGTCAGCCTTTTTCCTAGTTAAGATGTGTTCAAGATACGTTAGATAATTTTGTCTGATTTCATAAAGCTCGAAGCTTTTGGCTAATATCTCCCGCTTTATTCGATTAATCTTATCTAGATACTCAATTGTCTGGCTTAAGTCTAGATCTTTAACTTCCTCAATAAGGTCTCTCACTTTTCTGATGAAAATTCGTGTAGTAACTCTTATGAGATCCTCGAGCTCGTCTGGAGGTGTTATTTGCTCGTAGAATTCTAGGATATGAAGCTATAGCATTAATTGATCATACATTTTGAGTAACTCCTTTTTTCCAAGTCTTCTTAGAATATCCGAAAAAAGCACTAGACCCTGACTCACCGTTTTCGCTTTCTCAAGCGGAATTTTAAGCGCAACTAGAAGAGCCTTACGCATGTTTTCAATTGAATTCCAAGCTTTCTCAGCTACGTCGTAATAATCGCCTCTAGACAAAAGTTCAAGTGCTTTTTCATAGTTTTCCCAAGATAGTCTAATTAAATCTCTTACTTCATCCAAATCAATTCACCAAGCATCAGAGATTAATAAGATACCCCTCAGCATCAAACCATAAAATCATTGAGAGATCTTGTATTAGGATTCATATTAATTCGTCTGTTGTGTATACTTTCACTCCATTTGTTTCTGCGAATTCTTTGGCTTTTTCTTCGATGAATGGTGTCACTATCATAAGGCTGGGTTTAATTTTCTCGATTTTCTCATATAGCTTGCTTATGCGGAGTAGCTCGGCTACGTCGCTCTTTCTTACGTGAGATTTTATTTCTACGAGAAAATGCTCTTTATCTTTGATCATTAAATCGATATCAACCATGCTAGGTTTTCCGTAAACGATGCCATCTTTATCAAATGTCTCCCATCTAGAAACCTTAACACCAAACTTCTCTGAGAGTAAGCCCCTTAAAGCATTTCGAAATGCAGACTCACTCATTATACCCCAGCGAACACTCAGTGAAGACAACTTTATATCAAAAGACCTCATTCCTCTATTGAAGTCCTCTCGCAGCTCCTCCATTCGCCGTTCAAAAGCATCCATTCGCCCTTTGAAGGCCTCTAGCTGCTTATTAAAGTCTTCCCGCAATTTTTTAATTTCGCTGAGAATTCTGTTTGTTTCTTCTCTTGTGACGAGTCCTGCGGAGAGAGCACCTATCAAAGCTAACCTAAATTCTTCGTCTGTCTTTATGAGTTCTAGGATATCGCTCTTTAGTTTTTCTAATGACATTATTGTTACTTGGAACGTTGTGTGATCGTAATGTTTTTAATATACTTATTCTGCGAGAATTTATTTAAATAATCACAAAAAATGGATTATCTTCATTAACTCAGCACTAAGAGTACTAAGCCTCATTCCTCATATAAGCGATGAAAAGATCTACAGCCCTTCTAGAACACTCACAACGTATATCTGGAATTTTCTCAATGGTTACGTTCTCGAAATATATTTCTTTCAGAATAACCTGGATTTGTTCATTAGGATACCTAGATATTCTAGGAATTCTCCAATACTTATCTCATTGAAGTATTTCTCTAGTACACTTTGATTAATCATAAACATATCCTCTGATCAGGGTAAGATGCCATCTTCCTCTGCGATGCTTAATTATTTACTAATTTCATTATCCAACTAAAATATAATTAAAGTTCATTGGAAAAGCATCTTGTAAACCAAAAAATTCAGCATCTATCATTCTAAATTCGCATTTCTGCTAATATTTCTTCTACTCTTCTCCGTACTCCGATCTTGTCGGCTATGGCATATAATAATTCCTTATCAATAACCTCCCTATTCAGTTCAATCATTGATCTTACATCCCTTACGCTCTGATCAGAGTAATATACCGATAGCTTTGCCACTATTAATGCTTCCAAGCTTTCGACCCACGCCTCTAAACCTAGAATTTGCATTTTACGTCTTGTCTCGAATACTATTTTGTCTAATATACTATATATGCCCTGAACATCCATCCAATACAAATATGATTTATTGAAAACCGTGAAGTGAATATGCTCTTTAAGCGCGCGTCGTATTGTTTCTATGCCTCCTATTACCTCCAAATCGTATTTCTTTGCCGTAATCAGAAACCTTCTGATCAATTCTTCATTTCCAAGCTTTAAATTAACTATTACATCAACGTCTTTTGTAGCTCTGGGCTCTCCATATATCGATACAAGTACTCCGCCTACTATGACATATTCTACTCCAGACTCATTCAACATTTTAATACATCTACTGAGAAATTCCTCAAAATTCATAATTCTCCACCTAATGCCTCTGAAGCTTAATAAGCTTTTTTCTTAGAAATAATATTGCCTCTTCGTCAGTCATATTATAACGATTCTTAATGAGATCTACTTTTATCTTCATGATTGTGTCCATTATAGATCCAAGAATTCTTATTTTATCATCGATGGATAATTTACTAAGCGCCTCCCTTTTAAGTTTTTCTACCTCCTTATTGCTCATTAGAAAACCTGTCATTCAATTCTTAATATCACTAAATTTTATTCTCTTTTTAAATTCATATATAATTTATCTTCGCGAGTTATCATCAGCTACCCAACATCCTTGTTATGAATAAAACCACAATCCTCTTTTTACATGAAAAAGCATAGAGACACTTTTATAGACTACTTCCCCTCTGCCACTCGATGGTCTAGTAGACTCTTACGTGGCTTAACATTTTTCTGTTGTTGAGGATCTAAAGAGGGACTGGGGTCATCTTATAATTTGATAAATCCTAACAAAAGTGTTTATCTAATCGTTATCATAATGTCAGAGATTCTTCCATAGGGGGCCTATTGCCGT
>JAHKLF010000198.1 GCA_029856615.1 Candidatus Njordarchaeota archaeon | reverse complement strand
TCATCATCCTAAATAAGAAACAAAATAAAAGGCTCCACTTTTAAATACTATTACTAGCTTTAAACAACAAGGTTATAGGAATACTAATGGAGAGACTATCAAATGAAATGCAAGAAGAAGATTAATTTAAGGGACCTTCTTCAACGAATCATCAGACAACTCATTCAACGCAATCTAAATATTATAGAGGATCAATTAAACCAGCTAGGTACGTATGATATCGCCATCTGGGAGGGATTAACAAGGGGTTTCGTTAGAAGCATGAATCTCATAAGACTCGGGACAAAATTACTAAAGAAAAACTCATTTGCGCAACAAGCACAACGAGTTCTTCTGAGGTATTTCGAGAAATGTTTAGAGATAGCAGATAAGGGAGAGAATCCCAATCAAAAGGCACGTGCTCTTGCTAAATTGGCCAGAGCAGGCATATTCCTCCCATATCCTAGTGTTGGGAATATTTTCAGGAAAGCAACTGATGAAATATACAATATAAGTGACATTTTAGATCGTATTCGTGCTGGGAGTTATATTCTCTTCGAAATTAGTAGGATTTATTATTTTAGAGAAAGAAAGAAGGATGAAATTGTTATAGGGGATGATGATTTAAAGATCATAGAAAATCTTGGAAGAAGAATCTACGAAGAAATTTTAACTTGGATTGATTTAATACCGGATGTAGCTGAAAAAGCTAAATCATTAGTTATTTTATCGGAAAGTATACGTGATTTTACTACTATTGTATCCTCTAATGAGAAGAGAGTTCAATGGATAGATACTAATGAAGCCGAGATTTTGGCTAATGAAAGTTTAAAGGCAAGTGAAATATTGGACGATCCATATGAGAAGGGGATTATAAAAGCTTATGTGGGTTATTTATATGGTAGTCTAGCTCCTGATCTAAGAGAATCTAGTCAAATGTTGATTAACCAAGCGCTCGAAATAGCGTTCTCTCTAGCTAGAGAGAATTTAAAACTTGCAGGAAAATTACTTGGGGAAATAGCTTATATTAAAGCCTTAATGGGAAACGAAGATGAAGCTGAGGTACTTTTCAATGAAGCTTGCTTGTTGACCTTAAAATGTCCTGAAATAGAAAATGTGCTTGTAGCATTAAATATCGCGGAACTTTCTGGTAAAGCACGTTTAGTACGAGTAACGGGAGAATTATTAGAAGATTATATACTACCCATTATTCATTCAATAAATGATGACGTAAGACATATCGCTTTGAAAGCAATAGCATCCGACGTTGCAGCATGGGTTGACTCAGGTTGGGGTGCGCGATTGGCAGAAAGCGCTTCAGAAGAGATATGGTCACTTGATCCTCTTGACGTTTTTGATGGAGAACAGGTATACTTACTGGCGCTGGGGGCAGCTAAATCCGCATTTGCCTCTCCGAGCGCGTCTTGGAGAATTCTCGATTTTATAATCTCAGGATTAAGAAGCGATTTGTGGGCGAATACTTTGTTCATTAAGGCAATTACATTCGAGTGGTTTGGAAAAGCTCTTGGAGCTCTTAAGGACATACCTTATCTATATAATACTCTAAGAGATGAATTCATTGCTTACTTTACTAAAATTAAAACTAGTTCTAATCAGAGATTCATCCCTGTAGCTTTAGCGGAATTCGCCAGCGGTCTGGCTAATGCTGATGTTACGCTATCTCAAACATTATTGGAAGAAGCCATTAAAGGGGCCCAAGGAACGAATTTAGAGACGTATGTATTTGCTAAGGCTATTATGATAGCAGAAAAAATTAGCTCCGCGCTTAATGAGCACTATCTCAGCGAGATACTCAAAGTTGCTGAGAACAAATTATCATTGGATGAAACAGTTGATTACTTAAATGATATCCTGAGAACTCTAATAAAATCAAGGTCACGTTCTAAGAGAAAGATTGCTAAGTTTATTGTTGATATTATAACGGATTCAAAAGAAAGTGAAATTACCAATTCAAAAGCGGTTAAAAGATTCATTAAGATACTAAGAAAGATAGATAGTAGCTGGGCTAATGAGATTGATGCCATGGTAAGAGAAGTCAGAAGAGAAAATAGTCCGAGAAAGTATAAAACGGAATGCTTTAAAAGATATAGAGAGAAAGAAATATAAAAAGATCACCCAGCAAAAAAGTAAAGTAATAATATTTTTCATGTCCTAACTCATTATCCAACCTTCTAATTCCTAAAAAAATGTCAGTAACTTAGGATTTCTCAACTATAATTATCTGAACGGGGCACGAGTCTGCAGCTTGCTTTACGCAGTCGAATAGCTCATCTGGTACTTCTCCTTCACCGATATTCCCACCAACTCTGTACTTCTCAGCTATCGCTGATTTCCCGTCTTCACCCCACTCAAATACATCAGGACAAAGAGCGATACAGACACCATCTGATATACAATTATCTCGTGGCTCTATTTTGACTTTAACGACCATCTCCATCACCTTTAAGAGAGTTTTTTCTATTATACGTTTTCATGCATAAAAAAAATGTCTCTATACATTTAATGCATTAAAAATTCTATTTCTACGCATTCTTACTACACTATTCGAACTTTCTTTCTGTTTTAGCGTCAATCGTTAGAAAAATACCTTCACCTAGGTAATACACTTGCTGTGCTTTATCTGGAGATAATAGTGCTCGCTTCTTATCCAAGATCGTATCCTCTCTAACCCATGCATGCACTATCTCCCCTACAAAGAATACATGATCCCCCGTTACGAATTTATCAACAACCTTGCATTCTAGAGCTGCCAGACATTGGGCGATTATGGGTGCTGTAATCTTCCTCGCTCTCAGTTTCATGAGTCTAAATTTCTCAAATTTATTTACCTCGCGTCCTGAATAACTTCCTGTTAACCATACAACTTCAGCCATTCCAAATGGCATAAAATTGACTGAAAAGTCTCCGTACCTATTGATTAATTCATAAGTATATCTTTTTGGGGATATTGAAACACCGTACAATGGGGGGTTAAAAGATAAATGAGTGTGCCAACTTACTGCCATAGCATTGGGTTTTTCGTAAGTTCCACTTACAATTATTGCTGTTAATTTAGGATATGTTAAGTGATAAGCTTGCCTCACATCTTCGAGAGAAATAAGCATTCTCATCCCTTTTATACTAAATGTTTAGTTAAAAGTTCTCCGAGCTTCTTTATTCCATCCTCTATCAAATCTTCTGTTAAATAGCTGAAACTCAGTCTCATTGTATTGATCTTTAGTCTTCTTAATTCTGTTATTTCGCGCGTTTCTGGATCGTACTTCCAACCAAATCGGGGCAATGGATAGAAAGCTACTCCAGGAACATAACTAATTTTATTGGGAATAGCTATCTTTTCCAAAAACTCCTTTAAATCCGCATTAGAATTCGCGGATTCCCACCAGATAAAGAATCCTCCCGTGGGATCCGTTCTCATGCCGTCTGGGAAATATGCATCTATGGCCTTCTTCATCACATTGCATCTTCTTTCATATCCCTTTACTGTTTCAGGCAGAACTTTATCAATGTATTTTTCGTAATACACACTTAGAATTACTTGGGCAATAACTGGTGAGCATAAATCTATATATCCTTTGCTCTTAATGAACTCTGATACTATTCCATCGGGTAGAACACTATATCCTATTCTAAAAACAGCGGCTTCTTTAGAAGTTGTTCTTAGATAGCAGACCCATCTGTTTTCTTTATCAAATGCCTTTATTGGAGGCAACCTTTCTTTAAACTGTATTTCCCTATA
>JAHKLF010000197.1 GCA_029856615.1 Candidatus Njordarchaeota archaeon | reverse complement strand
AAGGCTATATGCCCGAGTAATCCCTCAGTTTCAGCTCTGCAAACGAGCGGACCGCAAATTCTACATTGTGTCTCTATTTTCGTCTTTCTCCTTGATACAAACTGAGTATCATGCATCTACAAACCTCCTAAGTATATTGGATCTAATATCTTAAAAGCATAACTCTGTTATACCCTTAATAAATTGGATATTAAATTTTCTACCCCTCTGGATGTACTCCTGAAGTATTTCTACGTATTTAAACGCATCATCCGGAAATACCAAAATGTAAACTCCTTCTCCGTACTTCTCTCTTACTTTCTTGTATGCCGCATATACTGGCCTAAAGCTCAAGCATATTAGTAATCCCTCATTTTTAGCTACTTCAAATACTCCCTTAACTGCCTCGTAGCGATCAATATCAGCGATATCATCAATCTTCACTTGAAATAGCCACTTAGGCCTGGTTTCTATTCTTTTAATTCCAGGTATACTAGAACCTCTAGCTGGCTGGACACCTATAATCTTAACATCATTACCGAACTCCGATTTAAATCTAGTTGAAATTGCTGCGATGTGACCAGAGGTTCCTATACCTGCAATAATTACTTTTGGTTTCTTTTCAATGATTTTTACTTGCTCTAATAATTCTCTAGTAGTATATTCTAAATGTACCTCACAATTAGTGTCGTTAATATATTATTGTATTGTTAAGGAACAGAGAAATTGACTCATTAATGATAGTAACACAAAAATATGAAGAATGTTATTCGACTTTCAGTTCTTTTTCACTTTCCCATAATCCATGAATATTGCGGTATGAAAAAGCGATCAATTTTGCCGGATTTCTCTGTTTTGAATGCGAATATGGCTATCGGCTCTGCGTAAATCCTACTAATGTTGGATCCTCCAGCCGATTCTCTATGAGCTGTAAATTCTGCTCTACCTATGTGGTATGAGAATTTTTCTTTTTTGGACCAGAATATTAACTCTACTCATCTAATATGATTCTCCGTTGTATTAGGATGGGATATTTCTTTACCCATGCTTAAGGTTACTTTAACCAATTTGCCTTTCTTTACAACATCTGGTGCCTCGATTACGGGAACATGTTTTTCAGTTTTTCAATCAGCTATCTGAAGAATGTCGCACGTATTTATCACACCATTTATTTTCGCAATAATTCTTCAATTTCTTCTCTACCTTTCTCTAATTCTTCAACTTGTTCAGGATCAATTTTCAAAAGCAAGGCTAAAAATTCGCCGACGTGAGTTTTTTCTTCTTTAGCAATATCTAAGAGTATTTTCCTTAAATTCTCGTTTTTCGTCATCGCAGCCATCTGCTCATACAAATTAATTGCGTCGAGTTCAGCTATTATCGCGATTCTTAATATTTCCTTATCTAAATCTTCTTCTCTAATTTTATTAAGATCGATCGGAATTTTTGACAACAAATTATTCACCAAGAAAATTTTCATAATAAAAAGGAAAGGAATTGGTAATAAATTTTTCCCTATATCTTCTTATAACAGAACCACCAGTCATAGCACTCGTACTGTTTGAGATACTCTTTAGCGGTCTTAATATCAGTTGCGGGAGGAATTATTGCCTTATCACCTATCAGTTCATTGTTCGGCCAGTTAGCTGGCATAGCAACGCCATGCTCGTCAGATACTTGAAGAGCTTTGACCATTCGTAAGATTTCATCTATATTTCTTCCTAATTCTTGTGGATAATATAGAACTGCTCTTAGAATTCCATGAGGATCTATTATGAAGACCGCTCTTACCGTGTTAGTTCCCTTTGCTGGGTGGATCATTCCAAGTAAATGAGCTATTTTTCCAGTATCATCGGCAATAATTGGGAATTCTATCTCCACTCCTAGTTTATCTTTTATCCACTCAATCCACTTGATGTGAGAGAATACCTGATCAATAGATAATCCAATGAGCTCTGTATTTAGCTTTCGGAATTCTTCATATCTTTTTTGAAATGCTGCGAATTCGGTTGTACATACTGGAGTAAAGTCCGCTGGATGGCTAAATAAGATCAGCCACTTCCCTTTGTAATCATCTGGGATGCGTATCTTGCCTTTAGTTGTTTGTGCTTCGAAACTAGGGAATTTCTCTCCAATCAAAGGAAAAGGAGGTCGTATTTCATCTTTCAAAATTATTTCTTCTTCCTTCCTCATAATTATTACCTCTTATGACTTTTTCTTTAATTTATCTTCCAATTATTCTACTATATTGATTGATATATAAACTTTTTGGTACGAATTTTGAATGAATGTTTTAATACTTAGAAAGAAATGATCAATAAAAAAGGTTCATCAGTGATGAGATTATCTATGTGATGTCTTACTTTATCCTTGGTAGGAACATCAAAAACTTAGTTGTACAGGATGTATACATATAATTATACATAGATACTAATATATGCTTATACATTTTAATCACTTTCTGCCTCATAGAATGAGTAGTAGTGGAATAAAAAGAAAAGAGCGTTGATCGAATGCGCAACTTGTGGGGCAAGTTTTCAGTCTTGATGATAGGGAGGCTTGATGGAGGAGGAAACGGTGAAAATATATTTTAATGATAATCCACTATTAGTCAAAAAGAATACTCCCTCAAGCGTTGCATTATATTCTAATGGAGTAAAATTTGTCAATAGAAGTTTAAAATACTATAGACCACGTGGTATAATTAGCTTAGATACGTTTAATCAGAGTATATTAGTTAATTTAATGGTATACCAAATATTAACCCAAACCGTATTCCTTGTGAAAATGGAATGCGCGTTGAAGGATTAGGACGTCATAAACCATTCTTTATATTATTGTTTAAACATATAATAGTAATTGAAAAAAGGTATGTTAATTCTGGTTCTAGCACTGGAAATGTAGCGCATTTTAGAGTACATTTTGGATCAGAAGAAAATACCAAATTTGTAATCGAATTTAGAAAGTTAATGTTAAAACTAGCTAAAGAAACTGAATGGAATACTGTGTTTGATGTCTTTGGATATCCATGGTTACTAAAGAGTGAGGAGCAAGTATTATATAGCTTCTCCCGATCATTCGCACATATTGAGTAGAGATCCTGAATGGCCTTTCAGATTATATGTGAATGCAGGATATAGTGGCCATGGATTTGTGATGACACCTCTAGCTGGATCACTGTTGGCTAGGAGTAGAGTATATGATGAGATTCCAAGATTAATGAAACTATTTTTGCCTACAAGGTTTAAGGAGAAAAGACCAATTAAGGAAGTAATGGTTATCGGTTAAGACGAAGCTACGATGAGTATATAAATGCTGGATTCTGGATAATATATCTTAGGGATCTACTAATCCTCATAATATGAATAAGCATCATTGGAGGTTTATATATGGGCCTACAATTAAGAAAAATTAACGAGGAAATAATCGACAAATGGCTCGCAGCCATAGGACTTTTTTCAAAAGACCTTAAGGGCTTTCTTGGCGAGTTGCTTGACGGTGTTTATGCCACAGAGGATCCAGAGTTAGGAGTTGAGGACTATAATGTGATAGTGGTTGTCAAAGAGCCGTTAGATGAAGAAATGCTTGATGCAATCTACGTTTTATCGGCCAAGGCTTGTGAAAAAATCGAGGGTGAGTTTGCCATCGTGCCTCAATGCCTCCGCAATTCATCATTTAAAGCCATTGTTTAAAAGTAATTGTCTGTGTTGAGATAGGTATGTCGCAATGATAACTATTAAGACTGTTAGGATCCAGTGAACGTATCGTTTTCTT
>JAHKLF010000196.1 GCA_029856615.1 Candidatus Njordarchaeota archaeon | reverse complement strand
AGAAGGACTATTGACAGCAACTTTACTGATTCCTACGCTTATTATATGCGGCTTAAAGTATTCCGATGTAACTATTACCTGCCATGGCCGACCAGCATTATTAACATCATCCTTAATCTCATCTCCATTATCATTGGTGCCCCAGAATTTTACCTTGCTATCTAACTCCAGGTATGATAGTAGATAATTCAATTCATCTGGCTTTCCATAGTGTCTATCATCATACTGTATGTCACCCATTATTAGAAGATTTCCACCGCCTTCTAAGTATTCTTTAATTATTGAAAGTTCTTCCTCCGTGAATCCCATTCCAGGATTCGGAATAACTAGAATATCGTACTGAGATAGATTCTCTAAAGGTAGAGGCGCTGCAGTAGCATTATATGATGATACTTCTACTCCCATTTTTTGCAAATCATTTATTATCGTTGTATAACGTTCTGTCGAATAATACTGATTTTTTGAGTTTCTAAAGACTATTTTTAGTTCGGTATTATCTGTCGCTGAGAGGGAAATAAAGGAAAAACTCGCTAGAATTATGATGCAGAAAAGTAATGCAGGGAGATACATACGCATGTCGTCTCACCAAGAAAACCTAAAAATCCCATATTTTTCCAACTATAAAAAAATAATGTGAAAAGAAGTAAGAATCCTATTTTCTGCGCGCGTAAACCACGTAACCTAGAATTCCTATTACCACAACGATGACGATAGCGATGATAAGCATCGGCGATATCGTTGGACCTGGCGTTGGTCTCTTTACTACTGTGATATCAATTATCACAGAATTACTATTCCCAGCCAAATCATAGGCAACGATTGTGATTGTATGATCTCCTAGCTCCTCTATAATGATCCATGTAGCTACATGTGTTCCTGGATTCTCAATTGTTTTGTTCAGAACACCATCTATGTATATCTCAACATACGCAATTCCTGTTTCATCGCTTAAATCGAATTCTAAAGTAATATTACCTTGATATACCGTATCTCCACTCTTTGGAGTTATAGGTGTAATTCTAGGCGCGATTGTATCTACTGTAAACGTTATCTCATCATACGCATAGAGACTTGCTATATCTACTGCATAGATTCTTACGACATGTTGACCATCCGTCATGTTTCTTATTGTATAAGTATTAACGCTACTCCCTACTAAATCAATAAACTTTCCATCCAAGTAAATAACGAAGAAGCTAAGTTCTTTGTTATCAGATGCATTCCAAGTTATTTGGATATCTCGAACCTTTAGATAAGGTTTCTCGGGCGGTACGATACTAATATTGGGTGCCTCTAAATCTTCCCAATAATAAGGACCAAGAACCATGCGGAGAATATTCGTAGCAAATTTCATCTCATTTTCATCTAATTTGTATGCCAAAACATATGAGCCACCCAATGCTATAATTCTTCCACCACTAGGATCTTCATAAATTGCTGCTGCAACAATATCTGTACCACTTATATCTAATCTTCCCTCCGAAGTATTGACATAACTTGATGGATTGCCGTAAATGATAGGGTCAGCTGGATCTGATACTATTAGATAAGTTGAATATGCGAAATCTAATGCTTCAACATCTTTGGTTAAAATCTTAGCCGAAATAGATTCTCCGAATCTCGATAATAATGGGTGCCAATTTCTATCATCCACATTCACTTCATCATCTAGAATCTGTCCACTACCCCAAGTAATTCCATACTCTTCAGTTAGTTCATTTAAATTGGTAGCGTTAAGATAATATGTCAAGTTTCCATCCTCTTTCTTTCCCCAATGAGTACCACTTATTAAAATAGCGCCTCCATTTTCCACGAAATTCTTTAACAGATTGATCTCAGAAGATGATAATGTCGCATTTGATTCTGGATTCGTTGGATTGGGCAAAATTATTAGTTTAGCTTTAGATAGTATGTCCTCATTAATTGTTTCGTTGTTTATATATACATATGCCCAGTCCCATAAAACTTCGAGTAACCCGTAAAGTCTACTTGCGTCGTAATATTGTTCATGCGATTGATCTAAAATAACGAATATATCATAAGCTCTAATAGTAGCTGTAGCGCTAAATACTTTTAACGAACCCGCTGCATAAGTTCCAGATGACTTCACGGATACTTTATAAATTCCTCTGCCTCCAGTAATTGTCATATAGTATTTTAGTACAACAGTACTTCCCGCACTCATAGAACCAACTTTGTATTCTGTATCATTATTAGTAGTTACACCTTCAGGGAGTGTAATATTGACCCAGACGTTGCTCGCGTCAAATTTTTTAGGAGCTTTTGCTGTAACTTTTAACACGAATTGATTTGTATCGTTAAGATATAAGCGATCGGGCATTGCTTTAACTTCTAGCTCAATTGATGGATATTTAACGGCTATTCTTTCTACCTTAGAAAAACCTCTCAGATTCTCACACCAAACTTTTATAGTAACGTTTGATAGTGCTTCCGTCGTACTGTTTATAAGCCAGGCCACTGTAATTTCTTGTCCCGGACCAAGATCGCCCAATTCTTCGATATTAGAAACGTTTTTAAGGTCCAAACCACCCGCTATTTCTATACTAATATTTACACCTCTTGCAATTATATTCTCATTGTTTCTTATGGTAACATTTATATACGCCTCTTCCCCCACGTACAGTTCCTCTGGCGCCTCTATTGATACTATTTCTAAGCCCTCAGCCAAGAGCCAATGTATTACACGCATTGCGAAATCCTTATTATCCCACTTAGAATCCAGATAATAATATGGCCGATCCGTGATAAACAAAAACAGACTTCCAGATGCGAAAATGCGCCCTCCATTAATTATATCAGAGGCCATTAGGCCAATACCTTCCTCTTTTATATAATCAATTGGCGTAACCTCACTATCATTCGTTACTCCATATTTTGTATCGTTATCCCCTATCCCAACTTTGTATACGTAAGCTATAGTTCCATTCTCAAATTCATCATATGGAATATACATAAGTGCGCAATCCGCTGCTTCGACTTCATATGTACTGTCATTTGATACAAATTTAGCCACTGTAGTATTAGCCCAATTATGTATTATTATATCCCATATGGCATAATCATTATTCGTCTCATCTACTAAGATCGAATCATTCCATCCGATTCCGTATTTCTTAGTTATGTTATTGTGATAAAGATTTGGCCAGAAGTATTTATCCCAGTGTCCAGTGATTAGAAGTGATCCATTAGCTGTTTCAAGAAACTGTTGAATGGCATTAATTTCCGTTTCCGTGAGATTATTGTTTTCATTTGGTTCTGGATTAAAAAGTAACAGAGTATCATAATCCGAGAGCAAATCGTATGTTATATCTCCCTCACTTAGTGTATCTATTTTAACTCCGTACGTTTCTATAATGTCTTTAAAGAAAAGTTCAAAGTCTTCAGACGTATAATATTCACCATTGGCTTCATCGAATAGTATTTTGATTTCGTAAGGTACTTCAGTTAGCTTTGATGATGACACTAAGTTCGAGGAAAACTCATCTTTGATGCTTAGATTCTTATGATAAGATGTCGCTTTCATTTCCCCTGATGGACTTACTAATATCGCATCAGAAATGCTATAAGACATTATACTTAAAACCAGAAGCACAACTATGGTTATTCCAAGTACTCTTTTCATAGAAACACCATGGATGAGGATTCAAACTTAGTATATGATAAACAACTTATGAATTTTATCTTAAAAGAAATACAGATAAAACTAAGAGAAATTGAAATTTTTGAAGCTTTAGTAACTTT
>JAHKLF010000195.1 GCA_029856615.1 Candidatus Njordarchaeota archaeon | reverse complement strand
AGTTTCTTACGATGAAGCATTGGGAATTACTAGTGATAAGTTTAAAGAAGCATGGAATAATAAAGGCTTAGTGCTACAAGAATTAGGAGGCATTCTCATAGAGAAGAGGAGAATAGAGGGAGCAGTAAATATCCTCATAGAAGCTCTAACTGCCTACAATAATGCGATAATGATTACGGATAATAAATATCCAAATGCTTGGTACAATAAGGGAGATACCTTACGGATGTTAGGAGAGTTATTCTATAGGATTAATTATAAAAGTAAAGCTATGAGCGCTCTAAAGGAACCTATAATAACTTATGAAATGGCATTAAAGTTAACAGAAAATAAATATATAGATACTTGGAATGAGAAAGGACTTTCACTATATCTAATTGGTAAAATATCACTAGAATCAAATGAGCTTATATTAGCTCAAGAGATCCTCTGCGAAAGTTTAAAATGTTTTGAAATAGTACTTAAATTAGGTGGAAACTACTGGAAGGATACTACTACAAAAAACATCAGAATAGTTAAATCCATCCTAGAGAGTAATGATCCCAAATGTTGATAAGACGCAAAATTTGCTTAAGAAGTAGACAGCTTTAGATACATACGTCAACATTGTTAATTTATCCTAAAGAATATGCAGAATTGCATTGCTTCTGTTTCTAATTCTTTTGTTCTAGACTGCAAAACGAACACATAAATTTAAGATCATAAAATTTACAATTATTAGATATGGCAATTTCGAATAGAATGGTGATTTATTTGAGTAAGGGTGGAGGAATCTTCGTGGGACTAATGTTTTTAGGTATAGGAATTGGAATGCTATTCGGCCGTGCGGATGTCGGAACACTAATTGGTATGGGCTTAGGGTTCATTGCTGTAGAGATATATAAGAGGAGATATCCTTCCGCTGAGGAACACATTGAGGGAGAGACTCCAAGTATTTATGAGCATAAAACTAGTGGAATATCCTTTGTTGGAGTTTTATTAGGAGTTCTCTTCATTGGTTTAGGATTAATTCTATTAATTTCGCCGGAACTATTGGCAACAGTATTTGCTCAATTTGGTCATTACATTGGAGCTTTAGTTTTAATATTAATTGGAATCGCTTTTCTATTCTCGGCTCTGTCAAAACGCTAATCCATCTCACAATTATTCATATTTTTAAATACAAAAGGGGAAAATCTTGCGATCAAGATTCCGGGGATGTTTATTAGGACTCGCTTTAGGGGATGCTCTGGGGGCACCTTACGAAGGAAGCTTAGGACTTATAGACTTTGATTTAAATGCTATATTGAGCTTGAGTAAATTGAGATATACTGATGATACTATAATGGCACTATGTATAGCTAAAAGTCTAATCTCAAAGAGAAAATTTGATCCATCGGATATCGCTGAGAATTACTTAAAGTGGTTTTTATCTGGAAATCTCCGAGGTATTGGAATGACTGTCTATAAAGCATTATCCAATTACGCAAAAAGTAGAAACTGGAAATCTTGCGGTATAATAGATTTTTGGGCGGCGGGGAATGGAGTGGCAATGAGGGTCGCTCCTATTGCACTCTTTGATATCAATGCTTCTGAGGAAGTACTATATGAGCACGTTCGTCTAGATGGTTGGATAACGCATAAGAATGAGCTCGCAATATCTGGAGCATTTACTGTTGCATTAGCCATAAGAGCAGCAATTAAAGGTTATCGTAAGGAGAAATTAATTGACTACGTGAAATCCCAACTAGAGAATTTTGGCATTCTGAACCGCGTTTATGATGCTTTGTTAAAAGCAATTGAATTATACGGAAAGAAAACCAATGAAATCAGCGCCTTTAAAGCTTTAGGAACAACTGGCTACGTTGTACATACTATTGGATCAGCTATATACGCATTCTTAATCAGGGACAATTTTATGGATACAATCTCTATATTGATAAGGGCTGGAGGAGATACCGATACAAATGCTGCTGTTGCTGGAGCTATTGCTGGTGCATATTATGGCTACGAAAACTTGCCTATGAATCTTTTGAGAAGACTAGAAAACTTTGAGAATATTTTGGAAATGGCCGATAAGCTTTATGATATAGTAATACATTAATATTAAGGAAAATGATAAGTATTCTAGATCCTTAATAGCGGAGGAGTAAGAATGGACTATATATCCATATTAATTATTATTATCTTAATTGCGCTATTACCGTGGATCTGTTTCTATTGCTATTATTCAAAATTAAGGAGATCACAGCTTAAATTATTTTTGCTTGGAGGAATTGGGTGGCTCGCAGCGCTGATACTCAGAGTTCCCATTTTAACAGCTACTTATCCTATATTAGATATAACCATACAAATCACCATAGCTGCAACTTTAGCCGGTGTCTTTGAAGAGTCTTTTAGGTTTCTCTTCGCTAAATCTTTCTTAAAAGGTGAAATTAAAAACGAAGATGTATTGAGTTTTGGTATTGGATGGGGCGTGGTTGAAATCCTCATCCTTCATACTTTAACTATGGTTATTTTACTAATAGCTGTGATCTACAACATTCCAGAAATACCAGTACCGCCTCTCGAAAAATTAATATCTGAGGGCTTCGCTGGAGCATTTGAACGTATTATTGCTGTTGCACTCCATGTCGCATTGACGATATTGATTGTTAAATCGCTTAAGAATAAAATTTTGTTTCTATTTGCAATTATTTATCACGCGCTAGTGGATTTCATAGCTGGCTTTGGTTACTATGTTTTTGATATACCAATCTGGTCCCTTGAGTTTTTATTCGTGATACTAACCTTAATCCTATACGGCATAATACATGTATATCTGAAGAAAGATGTAAGAGACTTTTTCCTTAAACCAGAAGAGCCATTCTAGCTGACAAGCTAGCGCACGCGCTCTAAAATATATACCTCCTTTCTAATAATTCTTTCCCAATTGTTTACAAACCAAAATCTTCCATAGATCCTTTTTCCCATTAATACATGAGGCAACCAGTATCTATCGTCCTCCCACATCTTGTTATAAGGAAGATTATCAATAACAAACCAAACAGGTTTTGCTTCGTCAGTTTCTCTTGGTTCTCCTATGAACTTATCCGTAACAAATATATAAACATACCCATACAACTCTTCATCATTATAGAATTCTAAAAGCCCCATCCATTGTGGATCAATTGGTTCGACTCCAATTTCTTCTTTACACTCCCTGATTGCTGCAGCTTTTATATCCTCACCTTCCTTCACTTTTCCTCCTACAGCATTATAAAGTCCGCTCCCAAGCCCTCTCTTCTTAAGGATAAGCAAAACCTTTCTATTCCTTATTATATATAATAATGTTTCAATACTAACCATGTCTTGTCCCTACTGATTGAATTTCTCATAAATGCCGTTATTCCTGCACTACATGAAGCTATAGCATTCTCTTATTTGAGAATTTTAATTCTCCCTTTCTCATTTTCTTCAAATCTTAGAGCAGTAACTGGCGGTTTCTTACCTCGAAGTTTCCAGATATAAAGATATTTTTCCAACCGATTTTCTCTCATGATTATTTTCATTACAAGAATATTATCAACAAGATTATCGAGGTATATTTTTTCTTCTGGATAATCCGCATTCATAGTAATAATAGTAGTTATCCCTGAATTCTTTAATTCAAAGAGACGCCTAAAAACGTAATTAAAGAACCTTTCAGTGCCCAGAGCAAGGTGAAAAACTTCTAGGCCGTCAATTATGTAAATATCGGGTTTAAATTCTCGTAGCATTCTCCGCATAACTAATAATATCTCATATTCTGAAATCCCAAATGGATTAATAGCTACTACTTTCAGTCTATCCGCCAATTTCTCACATTCGCATCCCATGATT
>JAHKLF010000194.1 GCA_029856615.1 Candidatus Njordarchaeota archaeon | reverse complement strand
TTGAATCTATTTAATGTGTTATATACGCATGATAACATTGAAGTCTTGATCAATAGGGAAATAAGTCTAAGAGCTGCTGAAATAAAAATTAAGTATAACATAGCTTTATCGGATTCCTACATACTTTCGATCGCTAAGATTTTGGGTATACCAGTAATATTTCGACACCCCGAAAAAGAAATGGTGCCAAATCTTAGTAATCTAAAGAAAGAATTCAAAATCATTTTTCTAAGCGAAATATAGATTTCTTTCATAAACTAACTAGGCAAAGATATCAGTAAGATTGGCGTATTGATTACATTTATATACTATCGGGCATGAAAAACAATATCGTCAAATAATGCGAGGTATGCGCTCTGTCTGAAAAAGTGTACATATTTGATCTAGATGGAACATTGATTCATAATAGAGCGTTTAGGTATGCTTATAAAGAGATACCGAAATTCCTTAAGATCAATATAAATCCGGAGGAGTTTGAGGAAATATTCCTAAATGCGTATTATGAGTTTGTAAAAGCAGGAAAACTGAAAGAAGCTTTCGACTGGGACTTGCTAGCCAAGATAGCATTAGAGAAGATTGGAATAAATTGTCAAGAGGATGTTTTTCTTAAATTAGTACTTAAGGGATTAGAGATGGGTCTGATTGAGATAAGGGCCTACGCTAGGGAGATCCTAAAAGAGATTAGAGCTCTCGGTGGAAAGGTAATTATTCTCACCAATGGTTATCGAAAATACCAGCAACCAGCATTAGAAAAGACCCGTTTGCTCGAGTTAATACATATTTTATTAACTAATGATGATCTCATCGAACCAAAACCCTCTAAAAAAGCTTTTGAGCAAGCATTAAGAATAATCAACGTATATGACTTAGAGAGCATAATGTTTATCGGGGATCATCCCTATTATGATATATATGGAGCATTAAACGCTGGCATTGAAAAAATCGTTTGGATAACGGATCATCACACAAAGGGGAGTTACTTAGTGAGGGAATTAGCAGAGGACATAATTAACTATGCTAAGAGTAGATACGATATAATATTAGATTTATCCAAGTTCTGGAACAAAGAAATCGAAATAATAAATGATTTAAGAGAATTAAAACGATTTCTTCGCTAATATGTAACTATTACATACCACTTCTTCGACATATAATCATAATTACTGAGAGTATAAAAGAACGAAATTTAGCTCTTCTGCTTAGTAATATGCTTTATTATCCCTATAATATCCATAAGATCATCAATAACATAATCTGGCTTTGTATTCCGGGACGGCTTTGGAGTTAGCTCCTTTAGTAATTTTCTCCATTCCTCTGATTGATTTTCGTCTCTAATTAACACAGCTATCGTGCCAATTTGTTTTGCGCCCCAAATATCTGCTTCTATAGTATCACCAATAAAAATAGACTCTCTTGCTCGTATTTTCATTTTTCAAGCGCTTCAAAAAAGATTCTAGAGTGCAGGTTTCTAAACCCGACATCACGTGATAGTAAGATTGCATCAAAGAAATTGGAAATTCTCTATAACTAAAAATCTTCTTGGGAAATTGATAAAACTGTTAGAAATTACTCCTAGCTTTATACCCATATTTTTAAGCTCAATTAGAACTTCTCTAACATTTTCTCTCAAGGTACGATTTATAACGGATGCGAAGAAATCGTTACAATCTTGGATTAAATCTACAGATTTTGGATATTTAATGGCATCTAGTACATTCTCCAAGAATTTTTCTAGGATAATTTCAATTAATGTAGATAAGCAAAGTTTAGCTACTTTATACCGAAGGTTTCTGATGATATCGCATTGTTTTTCACTCAAAATGATAACTTTCCTCTTTAAGAAATTGGTTATTATCTCCTCAACTGTAGGGGCAGAACATTTCTCGGTTATAACGCCGCCGAAATCGAAGAATACGGCTTTTATATGCATCTTATAACAATCCCGTAATATTAGATTGTTAAGAATAAAGAATGGCTTATTAAAAACTTATGACGGAGGACGAGGTAGTAATGTTTCACCATCAAAGAAAAGGCCTCAAGTTAATGAAAGTAAGTTTTAGATTTAAAAATTCAAATCTTGTGAGATTGTAAATTTTCAGCGGCTTTTACGAGGTAATATATTATCTCATTAGCGGGGGTTCTTATTCTCAGTTTTTCCCCTAATCGAATTATAGCCCCGTTAATGAAATCTATTTCAGTTGGTCTCCCCTTAATAATATCCTGAAGCATGGAAGATAAATTCTCACCAGTTTTTCTCGCAATATCGAATACTATCTCCTCTGGCTCTTTAAGTTTCACTCCCTGTTTTTCCGCAATTTTTGAGATCTCATCACATAAAGATCTGACTATTTGTCTAATCCAGGGTATTTCAGCTACGCCTTTGTTTCGTATTCTCAGTAATGCCGTAACAGGGTTAATCGTTGCGTTTATCAATATCTTTCTATATAGATAAGGAGTAATATCTTTCACGAATTTTGCAGGCAATCCTGCTTTTATCAGCATATTAGCTATGAGTTTAGCGTAGATGTTCTTCCTATCTCCTAATATGCCTCCAACAACGGTTTCCCCTAGACCAGCATGAATGACAACTCCGGGTTCTGGGATATTTGCACCATTATTTGTTAATGCCCTAATAATATTCACATTACCTAGAATTCTTTGGGCGATTTCTTCGATTCCTAATCCATTTTGAAAGAACACGAAACACTCACTTTGGATTTTACTCTTGAGTATCTCCCTTAACATAATTTCTAAATCATACGCTTTGACGCATATAAAGATACAATCAAAATTATGGTTTGAGAAATCTTTTAAAGATGTAGCTAGGTGTTTGAGTTTGACTTTCTTTTCTTTTGACTTAAATAGAATTTTGAGGAGTAGGTATCCTTGCTCTTCTATTTTACTAATGTGCCATTCTCTTCCAACGCAATATACGTCATTTTCTTCGGCTAAATATCCTGCTAGCATCGAGCCTATAGCGCCCAATCCTGCTATGAGAATCTTCATTTTAGATGCACCACTCACGTGACTTTTTCCCATTTGTATAGTTCTATAACCTGACTTAGAGTTGATCCCCTTTTTATTTCCTCTCTGATTCTATCCTCTTTTTCTCTCACATCTAGAGCTCTATTTGTCACCTCTTGAACGATTTCTTGCGGGATCACAATTATTCCTTCTTCCTCGGCAACTATATAATCACCCGGTTTTATCTTTATGCCCTCAATTTCAATGGGAACGTTGATTTCGCCGAATCCTTTGGGTTCTCCTGCCCTCGCACAGAAGTGCTTTGCATAAACTGGAAGGCCGATTTTTCGTATATCCTTGATGTCTCGTACACCTCCGTATATTATAACCCCTGCTACTTTCTTATTTTTCGCACTCCAAGTAGCCAATTCTCCCCATACTGCGGTTTCTTCGCCTCCAGCATCAATTACGATGACCGTATTCTCAGTGGCGTAGTCTAAGGCTTCGACCGGTTTTGCCCAATCTCCCGGATACGTGCGAACAGTTAGAGCTCTCCCAACTATCTTAGAACCGGGAATCACGGGTTTAAATCCCGTTAATACGCGACCCCTATGAAGTGCATCGCTGATATTAGGAACAGATACTATCCTTAACATATTAAGTATCTCTTCCTCAGTCTTAGCTTTCTTGCCTTTCTTAGCTCTTATGGATGCTTTTTTTAACATTGCTTCCTTAATAATCTTAGCGGCTTCAGCCGCATTCTCGGATTTGGTAATAGCACCACCAACTATTACGATATCAGCACCTTTTTCAACAGCAATCCCAGCAGTTTCACTTGTTATTCCACCCGCTATAGCGAGAGGTATTGAGACTTTTTCC
>JAHKLF010000193.1 GCA_029856615.1 Candidatus Njordarchaeota archaeon | reverse complement strand
GGATTTCTTTCCCCAATATTGGTTAATATCCATACAGCTCCAGATCGTATGTATTCGTTCTCATCAGTGATTAATGATGTTATCCGATTAATATAAGGAAGAATATCCTCGGGGAATTCCCTCGAAATACTCTCTAAAGCCCAAAGAGCACTTGATTTTACGAGATCATCATCCTCATCTAGAAGTCTTATTAACATTGGTATAAATGTTCTAGTTTCCTCCGGGTATTTAACGGCTACCCACTTTATTATAGAAGCTGCCTCAAATTTGGTGTCAGATGTACCCTCCTCTAAGATTCTTCTCAATTTTGGTAGAAGAGGCAATATTACCTTTGGATTCACTTTGCTTATATTTCTTAAAATTATCAGCGCTCCCAATATGTTGTATTCATCTTTGTCATCCAGAAAGACAGAAATATTATTAACATGTTTAATTAACAATTCTGGTTTCGCGTCACTGATACCAGATAATCCTGCTATAGCTGATGACCTAATGACATGATCTTGATCACTAAGTAGATCTATAAGATCAGATGTTACATCAAGCGTCATAGTTGGATTTCTTCGAGCAATAGAACCAATTATGATGGCTCCCGTCAATATGTGATCTCTACGATTGCTTTTTAACATCTTTTTTGCCACGTCTGACAGAAGTTTAAGTGAATCATGCGATCTCTCTGCTAACTCAATAATAGCTCTAATTAGCCTCATCATAGTAGATGCCTCTAGATACTCTATCCCCCTAGCCATCTTCGATAAGGCCTCACTAGTAATTATAAAGTCTTTAGGGAGAATTTTTATGCAGTCCAAAATCCACTCTGCAACCGCATTTTTGACCAATAGACTTTCATCAGAAGATAACGCTTCAGCTAAAATATTGAATACTTCCTCTGCTATATTGAGATTCTTATTAGCCAAAATTACGAGCAATTTTATGGCCCCCAATCTGATCATTTCGTCAGAATCATGAATTTTCTCTTTAATTATGGGCAAAGCCTTGATGAGTTTATCTGGATAAGCTTGTGCTATATTTAGCAATCCGAAAATTGAGCTTAGACGTAGTTCCGTTATTTCGCTACTCAGATAGTTAATTAGCTTATCTATCATACTTAATGCTGTGGACGCATCATGCTTACTAGCGAATTCTACCAATAATAACGACCCTAGTTTCACTATGGGGCTCTCACTCTCAATACTTTTCTCAGCTATTTCTATAGCTACTCTTGGGTGCATTGTAGCAAAAAATCTCAAGAACTTAGTGACGTTCTTCTCATAAGCACGTCTTGGTAGAAGAGCAAAAACTTTCACCATTAAGTCTTTATTCTCTAGGATCCTCTTAGATAACTCTTTATATTTCCCATTGGCTATATCTCTAGTAATATCTTCATCGAAAATTGCCATGAATATCAACTACCCTAATCTTACTACTCTAATTAAGTTCAGTAACATGAAAAATATGATTATTTCCTAGCTTAGTTTTTGGTGAGAAAAGTGTTCGATCAACTAAGGAGAGATTTTCCGAAATTATCCGAAGTCACTTATATTAATACAGCATCGCTAGGTCTCCCTCCAAAATGCTGCACCGATGCCGTAATGAAATGGTTAGAAGAGCGCGAATATGGAAATATTTTTTGGTTGAAGTGGGAGAAGATACGTGAAGAAACAAAACAGAAAATAGCTCGAATGATTAATGCTGAAGAGAAGACGATTGCTATAGTAGAAAATACTTCTTGGGGGCTAAACATCATAGCCAACTCATTAAAGTGGAAAAAAGGAGACAATATAATTTTAAACGATCTTGAATTCCCCACGAATATATTTCCATGGCAAATACAAGCTAAAAAACACTCATTAGAGATAAGAGTTATACGAAATAAGAATGGTATAATTGATATCCGCGATATTAGAGAAAAAATCGACGATAAAACACGCGTGATCGCAATCTCTTGGGTTCAATTCAGTAATGGTTTTGTATCTGATCTCACTCAACTCGCAGAACTCGCTCATTCTCATGACGCTATTTTAGTTGTCGATGGAATACAAGGAGTCGGGGCAATTCCAATAGACGTTAGAAAAATGGATATAGATGTCTTGGTATGCGGAGGACATAAATGGTTATTGGCGTTTCCCGGTGCGGGATTCATGTATATCAAAAAGGAGATATTAGAAGACTTAGATATAAAATTTGGAGGATGGTTGTCAGATGCCGACCCATTTAATTTTGATTATCGAGAATATACTCCCGCCGAAGGATCAAGAAGATTTGAGATTGGCTCTCCAAATTTTGCTGGGATTTATGCCCTTAATGCTTCAGTCGAATACCTCCTTAGGATAGGCGTAGAGAAAATTTATGAGAGGAACTTAGAACTCACCCGCTTCCTTCTTGAAAAAATTCCCAGTCGCTTTAAAATACTCTCGCCTCTAATCGATAATACGCCTAAATCATCGATAATTTTACTTGCTGTTAAAGATGCTAAGAAAGCTTATGAAAAATTAAAAGAAAGGAAAATAATCGTCGCTGCACGGAAGGGAGGTTTAAGGGTATCGATCAACTTCTATAATAACGAAGAAGACATAGAAAAACTCTTAAGAAACCTAAGCGAGGTAACTGAGTAATAATCCTCCTCATTATAGCTCAGTTGCTAAGGATAATAACTCTTGAAATAGAGATTTATCCGTGGATGCAATTATGCCGACTCTTGGATTTATATTCTCGTCAAAAATGGATACCTTATACTTAACTCCTGATTCTTTTAGTATGACCAATGCTCCAGCAATATCTGTTAATTTAAGTTTGCCACTGACATCAAATACCGCGTCAATATTTCCCTCTGCCAACTTTACCATTGAAAATGCTATTGAGCCAAACTTTCTGAGCGTACCCATCTTTCTCAATTTCTCTGTTATATCACCGCTCGTATTTCCAATCTCTATAACAGTATCATCGTAATCCCATCTTCCCGCAATTATTTTGGAGAACCTCCCCCGCGCATTGATCTTATAGCATCCTCTCCCTCTCAATCCCATATAATACTCGTCTCTAGGAATATCCCAAACCAATCCAAATTCTAGAGCATTAAAATCCGATCTTGTAGCATAACCAATTTCTAAGCAGTAAATAGGCACTCCTCGTGCTGCGTTTATTGATCCATCTACTGGGTCGATGAAAATCCGCTCCTCGTTCTTTCCTATCTCGATTTTTTCTTCCGTCACTATACTTCCTTCAAAACCTCTGTTCTTTAATTCTAGAATTAGCATCTCACTTATATTTTCATCAAATTCGCGTGATGTTTCTCCAAATAAATTCTTGCCCACAACACGCGTTTTTCCTATGTCTGCGATAATGTCATATTTTTTGCTTACTATGATGTTTAGGATCATTCGCTCATGACTATATAGTTTATCTAGAACTAAATCAGGAAACATTATACTCAAACCCTTCAAAAAAGAAAAATAGGAGGAAAATTTACCTTTCTCTCTTTCCCTCTATGAACTCTTCAACCCATTGCTTAGCAATATAGTCGGGAACTTGAATAGGTGGGTGCTTAAATGCATAAGCTGATATGCTTACTAATGGCCCAGCTATTCCGCGATCCAAGGCTAATTTCACGGCTCTTATGACATCAATCACAACTCCAGCGCTGTTCGGACTGTCAGCCACTATGAGCTTTGCTTCAATTATCACTGGAAAACCTCCAAACTTCTCGCCTTCGAGGTAGATGTAAGCAATTTTTGTGTCTCCTAAGAATGGTACATAGTCACTTGGACCAATTCTTGTTGGTATTTCTTTCTCAACTAAACTTGTTACTGCTTCTGTCTTGCTTATTCTCTTGAATTTTAACCTGTC
>JAHKLF010000192.1 GCA_029856615.1 Candidatus Njordarchaeota archaeon | reverse complement strand
TCACATTGATAATAGGTTCATCTAAACTTCGCGCTTGCGAAATAGCTTTAGCTAAATCTCTCTCTGTGAATATTCCTACTATATTCCCCTCGCTTATGACAAGGAGCGAACCTATCCCCCTACTTACCATTTCTCTTGCTGCCTCACGGATACTAATATAAGGATCCACCGCATATACTGTGGGCGTCATTATATCTTTAGCGGTTTTTTCCGGCATCTAAATTCACCACTACTTAATTTATATAATCGTGATAGAAGGAAATTATATATTTGAGTGTTATTTAGAATTAGTTTATTTTTCATTACTATATAATAAATAACTAATAAAAGAAAAAATTTAATGCTCTCCTTCAACTTCCTTTACGACTCGGAAGAAAATATCTAGTCCCTTTTCCATTAATTCCTCAGTTATCACAAGAGGCGGAAGGAATCTAATTACATTCCCATAGTGACCCGCTTTCCACACAATTAGGCCCCTCTTAAAGCATTTCATTTGTATTTCATTAACAATTTCTTTCTAGAGCGCCTTTGATTCCTTATCTTTCACAAATTCGATTCTTACCATCAGGCCCTTCCCACGCACATCACCAATGTATTTTGACTCTTCAGCGAAATCTTGTAGCGCTTTTAATGAATTTAAGAATCACTAAGATACTATTAACCGTATCAGCTTGGCTCATTTCCTTTGGCGTAATCAAACTCATATTCCTACCCATCATGCTGTATGTTATGATACTCATAGTAGCAGGCCCCCGATGCTGCTCGCTCTTATTCATACTTTACTTTTTCTTATGAATATTATGATTTCTTGAACTCATAGCGTTAAGCATAAGTTTTAAACTAGAAGTAATAAGTGGTCAAAAGCATTTTGATACGGTACTATTTTGCTAATAATTGCGTTAACTTTGGTAGTCACATCGATTGCTTATGCTTTAGCTCATGCTCAAATAGGAGAAAATATGTATATTATCGTGCTAATATATGCATTTAGCGCTCTTTTCTCCATAGGAGGCCGCGTGGCTGTATCGATTGCTTTTTTGGCGCTTTAGTAGTACAATGAGTGAAAACATAAAAATGTTAATCGGGATAGGAGTTGTACTGACTCCTTTGATTCTTATACCAATATTAGATACAATAGGTATTATATTACTTGGTTGCGGCTTGTATATGAGAACAAAAGTAGAATAATCAGAACCCTACTTATCATTGTTTTTCTTCCAAAGATTTTGAAAGAAGCCAATTAGTCTTCTTATGAAAAATCGCAAATGTCTTCTTCTTGTGATTCTTTCTTTTGGTAACAAAATCCTCTTAGGAATAGCCTCTTTCTTCGTGATGAATGATAATAAATTATGTGCAAGCATAACGTACACGAGCGATCTAAATGCGTTTTCTAGTAATTGTGCTTTTGGTGGGATTTCTGTGTAAATTAATCTAGCTTTGTACGCTAATTCCAAATCTCCAATCGAGGAAATGAACAAATTTTCACACGTCTTAGCGATGCGCTCATAATTCTTCTGAATGTTTATTATGTAAATTACTATATCACTTAGCTCTCTTAAGATTTCTGTTACCCATTTCCTAATTATGAAATCATCTCTACTAAAATTATCGGTTATTAATATAGTTCCAAATGACCCCTTTATGAACTCCCTGCGTACGTAATTAAATTGTGGATCGACATTCAGGAGCCATGTAATCAAGTTTACTCTCACCTTAAAAATAAGAGGTTCTAAAAGATTAATCGTTAGCCGTTTTAAGTATGTTGATACTCCAATTGTTTCGAATGTATTATAATTTATACTGGATTCGAATATCATATCAAGTAAGCTCATGATATCCCGATAGGTGCTTAGTACAGCTATTTTAGCATTAATTTCGTACAACTCTGATCTCTTAAGGCCTTCCATGAAGTTTCCCTTCAAATATCTCATACGGTTCATCGTGATGGCCAAATGTTTATGGCTCTTAGAGTATAATTCAGTGACTTTCCTAAGAAGCCTCTCAAAAATTGATGTTTAATGGCATTAAAAATGTAACTCATTTGAAAGTCTTTGCATTAATACCTTGATCAATAAATTCTAGTTATTATTTTGCTTCCTAATCTGATGTTTATGGATTCCTATCCTTGAATCCAACAGTATTTAGAATATAAAGATTACTTACTCTCCTTAAATGCAAATGAATGAGATTTTGTAAAAACATTTATTTAAATAAGTAAAAATACAATTGATGTCTCATCATTCGATCATATTTTCCTCGTACTAGTTTTTATTTGGGCCACGTAATGCTATAAAGCATACTTAATAACTCTTGCTCTAGATCATCATAATAATCCTCGTATGTACATGCGTATACTATGGCTGTTTTATCGTGCTTCTCAAAATAGGCGACAAAGAAGAACCCAGAAATTATGATCTCTTCATAACCAGTCATTGCTACATCTGAATGTGTTATCATGCTACCTTTCAGGAACCACCCCTCTACTCCATTAACAATTATCCTCTTAAATGGTTTCTCTTCCTCATAAATTGCCGTATATGGAGCTGGATCTCCATGCTGTGATAACCAGAAATTCTGATCAATTATCGCGAATTTGTAAATATCTTCTTCGAATAGCTGATTTTTACGAATCCCCCACTTCCCATCTATCCAATATATCCCAAACCAAGCTTGATAATATTTACTTGACGGATCGTATCGTCCATCAGGTACAAGATGATAATAGTTTGTACCGTGCGCTCCTATTGGCAACCATACATAATCCATTCTCACAATAGTTAATTTCCACGGACTTTTATCAGGAAGACCCGGAGAAATGATGTTTTCTCGCCGAATATAGGCAATCGTTGATGGAATTAGAATGCCTATAATTATGAGCATTAACATTGCTGTTGTGATTATTCGTCTTCTTTTTGGCATTACCCTTAGTTTTACGCCCGTATGCAGTGCTGTCAAATATATAACAAAAGCCATAAGCATTGATATTAAGGCATCACCTATGTGGATCAATGTTGTATACTCTATGAATGAAAATTCTATATTTTCTGGCGAGAGAAAATTAAAGAAAACAATTATATAAACCGAGAATTCAGTAAATACGTAAGCTAGTAGTGAGATTAAAAAGAGCGTGACTAGCGAATAAATGTTCCTGAGCATGTCAAAAAGTTTCCTTAATTTCCCATATGTTGAAAGCAGTAACATTAGCATAATTATTAGCCCTATTATTGCCAGTAAGATGTTTAATGGGAAAGTTAAGTACATGATAAGTACTATAGTACCAAATAACACTGTTAGGAACCATGAAATTTCTATTAAGCGGGTTTTAATGTCTCGTCTCTCAGCTAATACATCTGTGACTGTTCCAGCAATTATTGCTAGAGTGACGTAAGAGAAAATACGAAAAATGCCAATAATATCTTGCAGGAAAAACACAGCGAAAAGAGGAATAAGTATCGCTACTAAAACAGCATATGGACCTCCTAGTACTATTGAAGCGAGTATTATCCCAACTTTATCTAAGTAAACTGGCACATTGCAAATAGTACCTATCGATCTTAGGATAAGAGAAAGAAAGACGAAACATACTGATAACATTACCTTTGTAATTCTATCCACTACCAACCCTCATTATAAAACTATACGAAATGTCATAAAAGATATTAAAAACTTAGTTTAAAAATGACGCTCAAACAATTCTTTAGCTATCCGCGTAACTAACTCTCTATCGTCTTCGTGAATATAACTGAGTTCCTCTTTTATTTCACCATCAATTACAGTTACCTCGGACTTCATGATACTAATTCTTATTTCTTTAAATTGGGGATATATTGTGGCAGTACCGATAAATTCTCCGTTT
>JAHKLF010000191.1 GCA_029856615.1 Candidatus Njordarchaeota archaeon | reverse complement strand
GTATACATATCCAATTAACATGTCTCTAATAGCTTCGATTGAAAACTTCTCTCCATACGTTATCATTAGCCTTTCGATTAACTTCTCAACCAAAAGCATTTTCTGCTCCTCTGAAAGATCGGATAATCTCGTATTCTCTAAATCTAGCCCTTTAATCTGCAGTCCAATCGATTTCAGAAAATTAACAGCTCCTTCAAGACTATTAGTTATTCCCGGTAATATGGGGTTGTATGTTTCTGCTAGAGCTTGATACAATGGTTTTGTCTCTCTACCTTGTAACAATATATCAATCTTTGTTTCAACTATTCCTGCTTTAACACCTTCTTCTACAATCATTTTATTTAGCCCTATTAATGACTTCTTCTGACCTACATCTTGACTATCGCCTAAGGCCCCTATAATGGCCGCTTTTGATAATTTAATGAGCTCAGGAATTCTTCGTGAGAAAACGTATGCTAGCATGAAAACCGTTCCCGCTGCGCTTATCTCTTTACCTCCATCATATCCGTATAATCGAGGATTAACATGATAAAGCTTGAAGAAAAAGTCCTCGTGGACCTCTTTTGGGACATGATGATCAAAGATGATGACCCTACGCACATTAGTGAAAATTTTTGAGATATGATCTAACTGTCCACTTCCAATATCACAAAAAATCACATCTTGAGGCTGCGCTTCTTCAACGAAAGTTATTAAGAAATCCCTCCTCAATTGGCTAACAAACTTTACTATAAAAGGCTTATCCAACGTATATAGTAAGTAAGCCAGAATACTGGCTGCGGCTATGCCATCAGCATCAATATGGGCTACTATATATATGAGATCATCTGATGACAATATTACTTTAGCCGTTCTTCTTAGCAGGTCCACTAATCCTCTGAAATCCTTTGGAATATTCATTTTTAATCAGCTATGCATTTATTGTGTTATGAATTTATTCCAAATGGTTTGTATTATTCTCCTAAGCTTTAATAAGTCTCTAATTTTAGCTTTTTTTCTTTGCAAAACAATTCTAATTAATAGTAATTCCTGCTCATAACTTAAAAAGTTCAGCATACTGCTAAAGTACCATTTAACTAGGTCTTCTACAACGTCACTCACTGATTCAAAATGCAAAATTCCTTTCAAATATAAGTTAAGCTTGAAAACACCGCTGGAGCTTAAATTTATGTTCACTCCTATGATCTCTCCAGTTTTAAGAATTTGCAACATTGTCTTTGGATCTAAATATTTGAAGGTTGTAGCGGCTTCTTTCAATATTCTCAGCTTTAATTCTTTGTTAACCCTGATCATATCTTTGCGTAATTCTTCTTTAATAGGTTTTATTACGATTATCGTATGCTCCCCTGTTTTTCTATTTACTTTAGGACTCAGGTGAATTGGTAAAAATTCATTTTTAAGCCAAAAAGCTAGTAATTCAGGATAAGCACTAAACCCAGCACCAATCCATGCTATATTATTCTCACGAGCTACCTTCTCTAAGAACTTTAAAGCTTTGCTTCCGAATCCTTTCCGCATTAATCTCGGATGCGTCGCTATCCTCACTATCCTCCATCCTTTCTCGCTTAGTGCATCAATGAGTCCATAGTACTTAAATAGCTTATCAGGGATTATGTGGCTAGCTGGTGCTGTTTCATAAAAAATATAGTGATCTTCTTCCCTTATACCTCCCTCCTCCGATACTTGCAAAGCTACAATTGGTGTCTCATCGAATACCAAGGCAAAACCTCTATGATGTGGAGCGTCTAGAAGCATTAAAAGGTCATTTGGATTATTTCTATAGTGAGCAACCACTAAGATTCCAAAAAAATGTTTTAATAATTGATCATTGTAAATAAGCTCCATGGGGTTTAGCTCTCTGAACAGTACATTATCCCGCTTTTTAATGATAAGATTAGAGTCTATGTCAGCAAGCTCAGCATTCAACAGGAGAGATTCAAATAACCACTTCTCAATAGGATCATTCACATTATATCGGATAGGATGATTGAGAGGAACTAATTTGAAAGCTTTACCGCTTTCCTTTAGCATAGGTATAAATCGTACTGAAAAAGTCCTTCCAGCTCCTTCGTAGCCATGTATCGTAGATACGAATACTATTTTACTAAATTTTTTAATTAATCTGCTTAGAAGAGGAAACTGCATACCCGCCGCTTCTTCGACGATTAGAATATCTGCTTTCTCCGAAAGGGAATCAAATGGTGATAAATACTTAATGTCAATTACGGAACTCTTAATCGCCGTGCCTTCTCTCACATATGGCAAGTTTAATGCTTTATGAGAAATTTCCACGAAATTGAATAATTCAATAGTGTTCTCTATTTCAGGAGCTGTTACTATAGTGTTAAGCCGCTCTTTTTTCTCTCCTGCATACATATATGCATAAGCCGTTATGCCAATTCCTACGGCTGCGGATTTTCCTCGACCCCTATCCGCAATTATTAGCAAATAATTGGTATCGTTAAGTTTCTTAAATTCTCCCAGTACTAACTTTTGATCCTCCGTCTTGCATAAATTATAAAGGACACCTTCAGGTTTTAGAATTGAGCTCTTAGACTCCCTTGTCTCTACACCCTCTGCATCATTATATTTTGGTAATAATTTTTCTGTACTCCTTTTTATGAAGGATAAAGATCTCTGAGAGAAGATAGATATTCCCGGTATCTCAAACGCTTTTTGTAATATTCTACGGCGCAATAAATCACGAGGACTCTTAGATACACCGATAGGCTTAAGTCTTTGGATGTATCTTTGTGAACTCCCATAAGAGAAAGGCATTATGAGGATTATAAGCCCTCCACCTCTCACTGTCTCAACGGCTCTGCTCATAGAGATTACGTCGAGATCTCTCCTAAGATCTATAATTGCATTATTGAATGTCCTTCCTAAAATTTTCTTCGTATCCTTGTGGGAAATAAACGTCAGATGAGATGATTCATTTAAATTATGTTTGAGAGCCTCCTCATCCGTCACAATTAAAAAATCTTCATTGGTAATCCTAAGAAAACTGTTAACGAAATTTGCAAATTCGAATTCATCGTGACTTAAGAATATTAACATCCTTCTTTGATTTAATGATCTTGCCTCCTGTTTGAGTCTTAATATTTCCTCTCTAAGATACTCTGATATAACTTCCATCTGACCAGCCCTTTTCTCTTTAATAATACCATATTATGCATATACTGATATTGATAATGCTGTATGGTTATATTTATTAAGGATCATAACTATTAGTGTTTGTGTGGAGAAACGTTTATAATACTTAATAAGACATATTTGATAGCTCCAAATAGATTTGTTGATAAACATGAGCCAATTGGAGACTATTTATGCATCAATTACTGCATTGTTAAAAGAAATAATAACCCTGGACAATAATGTATTACTCGTCATACTTGTCAATAAGTCGGGACAGTTAATAGATTATGCTGCATCCAGCTCATTTAAATCAGTAATAAAAAATGAGGACTACATAGACGGATTAGCAGCTACAATTGCTGCTATGTATGGGGCCACTCTTGCTACTGGACTTGACTTCGAATTAGGTTCCGCCGAAATCGTCTTAGCCGAATTTTCGATGGGTCGTTTAATCATAGTTGCGTGTGGCGAGCAAGCTATATTGTCTCTCGTTGCTTCGAAAGAAGCCCCCTTAGGTAGTTTAAGAATGCTAGCGAAGAGATATGCGCAGAAAATTGCTGAACTTATTCCCGCATTATTTGAAAAGATAGATGAAGAAATCAAGAGCTTAATGCATAAGCCCACGGAAAGCATTCGAGGTCTGGTATGATCAGATATACTTCATGATAAATCCCATACTTCAAATAATTTTATTAAGTATCTAACTTTTGGATTGTCTTTCCTCAGC
>JAHKLF010000190.1 GCA_029856615.1 Candidatus Njordarchaeota archaeon | reverse complement strand
CCACACCATGCGCATGAATGAAAAGGATACATATAAAATCTGGAACTGGGATCTAGAATTTCTCTTAAGCAGAACTCGCAGATGCCAAAATCTGGTGGGATCATTGAATATAACTTAGCTTCTCTACCACTCTTCAGAATTTTAAATCCCTTAAAACCTTTTAAATCGACTCTCTCGATGATTATGTTGTCTATTTTAGCCGCGGGGGGTAATTTCTCCTTTATACTCCTTATAAATTCGTTCACTCTCTCTTCTGTTCCCTCAACTACTATCTCAACATCGGAGCCCCCTAGATTACGTACATAGCCACGTAATTTCAGATCATTAGCGAGCCTAAAGATGAAAGGTCTAAAACCTACTCCTTGCACAATACCGCTCACAAGTATCCTTTTTGCTATATCCATTTTTTCACCTATGCGGAATAGGTTAAATAGTAAGCCTTTTTAAATGCCATTTTACCTAAGAAATATACCATTCTTTGAAGTTATTGAGATACTAGAGGATAACTACGTTATAGATCGCTTAAAAATTGAATGCAATTAGTATGCATAGAGAGGGGTCTTCTATGAAAAAAATGGGTATCCGAAGAACTGGACTGTTAGTCCATTCGGCATTAGCGCGGGAATACATATACAAGCTTTCGAAAAAACTCAGCGAAAAAATGTGGATGATAACGGGCTGTATAGCTAATCAAATATGGATTTACGTGCTCGCGGGTAACTGTGTATTCTGCAGACCAACGGATAACCTAGATATTATCGGCGTAAACATCATGCGTGATGTTGAAGAACTATTTGGGGTAGTGGCCGAAGGTTTTTATGGAGACCTAGTCCGTCGAATGTCTATTCTTATTAGCCACGAACCAAAATTTAAGATCAATGTTACGTCGTATAACAATGCTGATCTCATTGAGGAAATCAACAGACGAAAATGCGTTGAGATATGGAGGTCAAGGATACCAATAATTAGCATGGAGGACCAAATAATTGCCAAACTCACAATTGGTAGACGAGAAGATATCATAGATATCATCGGCCTATTAAGAGCTTATAAGAAGTACCTCCGCGCAAGTATTCTATATGAAACGGATCCAAGGTATCTTCTAAGTTTTTCAGAGCTACAAAGAATTATTCATAATACTTACCCTGAGATGGAGGAAGATATGATAAACGAGCTCGAAAGAATATCAGGTAGCAGTTTTGATTCCCTATTAAAATATGAAAAATCGCCAAGAAGACTTATCGAACTATTAAATGTCTGAATTAATATTAACTTTGACGTATCCTACGTAACCATGTTCTGATAATTCCTTTAACATAATGCTTAGAGCCCTATAGTAGTCATCAGAAGATATCCTTGCTCCCGAGGCCTTAATATGACCACCCCCTCCAAGTTTCTCTGCCAATCTTCTGGCATCAAAATCATAGTTTGAAGCCACTCTGATGGAGGCTCTTACGTAATTTGGAGTACTATTTTTAACCAATGTTGGACACACTGGATCACTCTCAGTCATTCTATTAATTACAATAATTACTTTGCCTCCTTTTCTCATAAAGAACCACTGAAGATCGCTAATTGATAGTCTAGGGAATCCCTTCAACAAATCTACAATTAAGAATTTTAATCCCATTTTTAGAGATTTCTTTACGATTTCTTCGCTAATTTTTCTTCCTTTTTCAATCCATGGTCTTATTCTCTGCCACTCGCTCTTTATCCATTCATCTTTTAAGAATTTCTCCCCCTTCTCAACTAGAATCCAAGCAATTTTCATTAGTATACTTTGGTCATGAGTATGACACTTGATGATCTTGTCAAGGATATAGATCTCTTTCGTATATCCTCCCGTATCCGCTATATTTGCAATTTCAACCAATTTTCTAGCTTTCTTGTCATCCTCTAATCCTAAATATTTAATCAATAGCGAAGCAGCAGAAGGTGCCTTTGGATCAACAATATCTCTTTCAGTCAATGCATTGTTTCTCACTAATTTTTCATAGTTACTGAGATGATGATCAATATTCACCTTTGCTCTTTTAGTTTTAGGTAAATCGATAACTACATCGTACTCAACGTCACGAACTAGAGGGATATCTCTCAATGTTAAGAAATCGATTTTTGCGTTAGGATTTTTCATCAAGACTAGCGCTGCTGAAACGATTCCATCGATATCTGATGCATGTGTTGCTACCCTCAAATTCAATCCTCTCCTTTTTTCATGGAATTAAGATTTTCTACACATTAATGGTAAATAAATCTTTCTAAGTCACGTAAATGATGCCATTTCTATTCGAGTATTTACTAGAAAATTCTGAATGATTATTTTGACTCGTTATTTATGAGTTATTTCTCTCAAATGACTTATATTCTGAGAATCCTTCGTCACTTCGATTATTGTTTTGAATACCGGATCATTCTTGAGATCTTGCTGATGAGAAATCACTATTATTTGTTCATACTCCCCACTTTCCTTCAAACTCACTAGAGCCTTTGCAACATCTGATCTTAAATTTTCATCAAGGGGCCCAAATCCTTCATCGATTATCAGGAACTTAGGTCTTTTCGCACCAGCATATAATTGGGCTAATAATTTTCCTATCGCTAATCTAATAGCAAAGCCCATTAAAGTTCGTTCTCCTCCACTAAAAGTTCTAATATCACGTTCATAACTGCTTGCATAAACTTTCATGTCAATTGCTTGTTGATCTCCTCTTCTCCTGACATAGATTAGAGAAATATCAATATCTTGACCAAACTTTTTTAAATAATCATTGCAGTAATCTTCCAAAATCCTAATATAGCTTTCTAAAAGCCTTGCCGGTAAAGCCCCTGGGGCAAAAACATGCTTCTCTAGCACTTCATATGCTCTTAAATCCAATTCCAGTTCAGCTAATTCTCTCTTGTATTCTGCTAATTTTTTCTCATTTTCGCGTATTTCATCTAATTCCCTTTCTATGTTTCTCAATCTTTCCTCTAGTTTATTCCGCTCTCCAATGACTTTCTCTAATTCTGATTCCACCAAGTTTAATTTTTGTTTTATTTCATTACAAAGCGTATTTAACCGCGTAAGTTCCTTTAATAATTCTTCCTTCCTGGCCGTGAACTTAGTCTTATCCCATATTTCCGCCTTGAGTTGGTTTAAAATCCTCTTTTTCTCATCTAATCCAGTGAGCTTCTTTGCTATTTTCTCCATCTCTTTTAAAACCTCAGCAATCCTACTTATATCTCTAGACATTGTTACTCTCTCTAATTCGCTTAATTTGTCCTCTAGTTCCTTGGCGAGACTTGCCATATCAGATTCTAACTTGGCTATTTTCTCTTCAATGGGCTCTTCTTTTAAAATTTCTGATTCTAATTTCTGAATCAGAGCGATAATCTGATTCTTTCTTAGTAATTTCTTGTTCAACTTATCTATCAATTCACTTACTTGACTCCCACTTACAACTATTTTCGCCAGCTCTTGTTTTATTGCCGCTTTTTCCCTTTGGAGATGCTGTCTCCTTTGAGCTTTTTTATCTTCTGATAACGGTGCACCGCACACGGGACAGAAAGCCTCCGCTTTATCTAACTGATTTAGATACTCAGCTATTTCTCTAAGTTTACCTTCTAATTCCCCCCTTCTCCTATGTAGTTCATCCAATTTTTTCCGCTCTTCTTCCACAATCTTTTCGATATCTTCGTACTCTAATAGTTCCTCCTTATATTGCGCAAGCTTCTTCTTTTTTTCCAATAGAACGTTGAGAGTCTTCAGATCTTTCCTTATGTTCTCTAATCTAAGCGCTCCCAGCTCATAATCTTTGAGCATTTTAAGGTAGTCGGAAACCCTTGAAATTTTATCTATGCCATATTCTTCCATGGTTGATTCTATATTAGCTATCTCATTCTCTAACTCCTTAGCACGATTT